>CAKMNE010000077.1 GCA_927798505.1 uncultured Bacteroidales bacterium | reverse complement strand
TATGGCTAACAAATACGCAGGCACCCAGACCGAAAAGAATCTGGAAACGGCTTTTGCCGGTGAGAGTCAGGCTCGTAACAAGTACACCTATTTCGCATCAGTAGCAAAGAAGGAAGGCTTCGAGCAGATTGCAGCGATTTTCCTCAAGACCGCTGACAACGAGAAGGAGCACGCAAAACTCTGGTTCAAGGAACTTGAGGGTATCAGCGACACCGCACACAACCTCGTTGAGGCTGCAAACGGAGAAAATTATGAGTGGACTGATATGTATGACGGTTTCGCAAAGACCGCAGACGAAGAGGGATTCCACGTACTCGCAGAGAAATTCCGCCTCGTAGCTGCTATCGAGAAGCGTCATGAAGAGCGCTATCGCGCACTTCTCAAGAATATCGAGACTCAGGAAGTGTTCAAGAAGAGCGAAGTCAAGGTATGGGAATGCCGCAACTGCGGTCACATCGTAGTCGGCACCGAGGCTCCTGAGGTTTGCCCTACTTGCGCACATCCTCAGTCATACTTCGAGCTTCACTGCGACAATTTCTAGCAGTTCTCCAGCCAGTCTCTGTGGGCAAGATACCATGCCACAGTTCTGGCAATGCCTTCCTCAAACTGAAGAGAAGGCTCCCAACCAAGTTCGTCACGCAGTTTCGAAGAATCGATAGCGTAACGGACATCATGACCCGGCCGGTCCGAGATGAATGTGATCAGATTCATGTCTTCGTCTTCTGACCGGCCGAGTTGTTTGTCAACCTCGCGAACCAGAAGGCGTACCACGTCAATATTCTTCCACTCATTGCAACCGCCTATGTTGTAAGTGCCGGCAACTGCCCCTGCGTGAAATATCAGGTCTATTGCCCGGGCGTGGTCCTCAACATAGAGCCAGTCACGAACATTCTCTCCCCTTCCATAGACAGGCAGAGGCTTGCGCTTGATTATATTGCTGATAAAGAGAGGAATAAGCTTCTCCGGATACTGGTATGGCCCATAGTTGTTCGAACAGTTGGTAACTATCGTCGGCATACCGTAGGTGTCGTGGTAGGCCCTTACGAAGTGGTCCGACGAAGCCTTCGAAGCGCTGTACGGGCTATGCGGGTTGTAGGCCGTGGTCTCGCGGAAGAACTCTGTCCCATAGGCAAGATGATGCGCACTCGAACTGGCGCCGGTGGTGAAAGGCGGCTCGACACCATCCGGGCGGTCCATTGCCAGCGCCCCATAGACCTCATCCGTAGAAATATGGTAGAAGCGGCAAGGGATGCCGTCCACCTCCCATCCGAGGGGCTGCCAGAAATCCCTGGCGGCCTGCAGCAAGGCCAGTGTACCGAGGACATTGGTGCGTGCGAAGGTGAAAGGGTCAGCTATGGAACGGTCTACGTGCGACTCGGCGGCAAGGTGGATAATTCCGTCTACGCGGCGCTCGGCTATCAGCGCTTTGAGGCCTTCGTAATCGCAGATATCCATCTGCACGAAGCTGTAGTTCGGAAGGCCCTCCAGATCGGAAAGGTTCTCGCGCCTACCGGCGTAGGTAAGTTTGTCAAGATTGATGATATGGTACTGCGGATACTTGGCTGTCAGCAGACGGACCACATGACCGCCTATAAACCCGGCTCCTCCGGTGACCAGTATATTGCGTTTGGACATAATGGCTTATCTCTCTGGATAGGTAAATACGATGCCGGAATCGGCCAATCTGCCCCAATTCTTATCTTTGGGCGACATAATGTATTGAATGTCAGGAAGCTGCAATTCAAGCGCGGGATCGAGAATGTCTATGCCTCCCTCGGACTCAGGGTGATAGAACTCATCGCATTTGTACCGGAACAGCGCCGTATCGCTCAAGGTCAGATAGCCGTGGGCAAAGCCCTTGGGAATAAAGAGCTGACGGTGATTGTCTTCCGACAGTTCGGCGCAGACATGCTTTCCGTAGCTCGGGGAACCGACTCTCATATCCACTGCATAATCCATAATTCTCCCCTGCACACAGGCAACTATCTTGGCTTGCGCATACGGAGGTCTCTGGAAATGCAGCCCCCTGAGCACGCCCTTGCAGGACTTGCTCTCATTATCCTGGACAAAGACGATGGAATGACCGTAGCGGGGGAACGATACTTCCCTGTCGAAATCCCTCTGCGAAAATGACTCGATAAAATAGCCGCGCTCATCCCCGTGAACATCGGCTTCGAGAATCAGCACATCCTCTATGTCTGTCTTAAGAATCCTCATTATTACTTAAACTATCAACTTCAAATATAATAATTTCCTGTGAATTACCATCCTCTTTCAAATGTCGGAGCTGTTTAGGAGTTGCAATAATATTTGCTAAATTTGTGCTATGGACACAGCTAAAGCAACAAATACTGCAAGCCCGACCGCTCCGAAGCGGCTGGTGATTATTCCTACATACAACGAAATCGAAAACATAGAGGCAATCATCCGGGCCGTATTTGCCCTGGAGCAGGGCTACCACATACTGGTAATCGATGACGGTTCACCGGATGGTACCGCCGTACAAGTGCAGAAACTCCAGAAGGACTTCCCTGACAGGCTCTTTCTCATCTGCAGAAGCGGCAAGCTAGGGCTTGGAACCGCCTATATTACAGGCTTCAAATGGGCTCTGGAGCACGGCTACGACTATGTCACAGAAATGGATGCGGATTTCTCACACGATCCCAATGACCTGCCGCGCCTGTCTGCTTGCTGCGAAATAGAAGGTGCGGATGTGGCAATCGGCTCCCGTTATGCCGACGGAGTGAGCGTGGTGAACTGGCCTATAGGACGCATAATAATGTCCTACTACGCATCAGTTTATACCCGTACAATCCTGCATACAGGCATAATGGACAGCACCGCAGGTTTCGTTTGCTGGTCCGCAAAGGTGCTGCGCGCAATTGACCTGGATGCAGTGAAGATGAAGGGCTACGGCTTCCAGATCGAGATGAAATACACCGCGAAGATGAAGGGATTCCGCGTAAAGGAAGTTCCGGTAATCTTCGTCAACCGCAAAGCCGGCACTTCGAAGATGTCCGGCTCCATTTTCGGAGAGGCATTTTGGGGAGTCATTGGTCTGCGGTTCAGGAAATTCTAACTTATGAAGCAACTCTATATCAACGAAATAGCTACCCGTCTCGAGTGCAAGCCCTGGCAGGTCGAGAACTGCGCCCTGATGTTTGAGGAGGGCTCTACCATTCCTTTCATCAGCCGATACCGCAAGGAGAAGACAGGCGGGATGGACGATTCGACAGTGGCGGAGGTCAAACACTGGCTGGATGTGTTTACCGAAATGGAAAAGCGCAAACAGACCATTCTGTCCACAATCGAGCAGGCCGGAGCACTGACCGACGGGCTGCGCCGCCAGATTGAGAAATGCACCGACGCTACGGAACTCGAAGACATCTACCTTCCATTCAGGCCAAAGCGACGCACCAGGGCACTCATTGCAAAGGAACTGGGGCTGGAGCCGCTGGCAGACACCCTGTGGGGAATGCGTACCCGTTCACCTCGAGAGAGCGCCAAGGCTTTTGTGAAAGGCAAGGTAGAGAGTGTGGATGCGGCCCTGGACGGAGCACGCGACATCATCGCGGAGCGACTCAGCGAAACAGCGGAGATTCGCGAGCAGTTGCGCAGCGTGTATCGCAAACGCAGAATCACCTCGTCACTTACCCGCGCGGCAAAGAGCAATCCGGATGCCGACAAATACCGCAGCTATTTCAACTTCTGCATGCCGCTGGACCGGATTCCGTCGCATAATCTGCTGGCAATGCTCAGAGCGGAAGGCGAAGGCATACTTTCCATCAGCATTGACTCCGACCCCGAACGCTGCGCAGATACCGTTTATCGCGGCTGGATCAAAGCGGCAGGCTCGGGTCAAAGCTACGCCTCACCAGAGCTGAGCGGCGAAATGCGCAAGGCCAGCGAGGATGCCTTCGAGCGGCTTCTGAACCCATCCATCACCAACGAGGTAATCAAGGAGGCCAAGCAGAAGGCGGATATGGAATCCATACGGGTATTCGGAGAGAACCTCCGCCAGCTTCTGCTCGGTGCCCCGGTGGGACAGAAACGCACAATGGCAGTGGACCCCGGCTTCCGCAACGGCTGCAAAATCGCGGTTCTGGATGAGCACGGAGCGCTGTTGCACCACGAAATCATATTCCCTCACCCTCCTCAGAATGAGAAAATCAAGGCTCTTGGAGCAGTGCAGAAGATGATTGACAACTACCATATACAGGCTGTCGCAATAGGCAATGGTACGGCGAGCCGGGAGACAGTGGAGTTCTTCAAGCGCATATCCCTGCCGGAAGGCTGCAAGGTCTGGACGGTAAGCGAGGATGGGGCAAGCATATACAGCGCCTCCGAGGTTGCCCGCAAGGAGATGCCGGATGAGGACGTGACGGTGCGCGGAGCAGTGAGCATAGGGAGGCGTCTTATGGACCCTCTCGCGGAATTGGTGAAAATCGATCCGAAGAGCCTCGGAGTGGGACAATATCAGCACGATGTGGACCAGGCTCTTCTCAAAGAGAAACTGGACAACACCGTGGAATCCTGCGTAAACAGCGTGGGAGTGAACCTGAACACCGCATCGCCTTATCTGCTGGCCTATGTAGCGGGGATAGGTCCGGCCCTTGCGGAAAGCATAGTTGCCTACCGCAACAAAGAGGGCGGATTCAGCAGCAGGGCCCAGCTTCTGAAAGTACCGAGGCTCGGAGCCAAAACCTTCGAGCAGTGTGCGGGATTCCTGCGCATCCGCGGCGGCGAGAACCCGCTTGACTGCAGCGCAGTTCACCCGGAATCCTATCCAATCGTGGACAGGATGGCCCGAGACCTGGGCGTAAGCACTTCCGAGCTGGTGGGCAATGCCGCCCTGTGCTCCCGCATCAAGGCGGAAAAATATGTGGACGGGGACAAGGGACTGCCTACCATAAACGATATAATAAAGGAACTGGCAAAGCCCGGGATGGACCCGCGGGAGGAAGCGGGCAACTTCAGTTTTGCGGAAGACATCCACGAAATCTCAGACCTGAAAACAGGGATGGAGCTCCCTGGAATTGTGACCAATATCACAAATTTCGGAGCCTTTGTGGACATAGGCCTGCATGAAAACGGCCTTGTGCACATATCCCGTATGGGGCCTCGCGGCACCGATCCCACCAGGGTGGTGAAACTGCATCAGCAGGTAAAGGTGAGGGTGAGCGGAGTTGATGAAGAGCGCGGTCGTATCAGTCTCGATCTGATATCTCCTTCAGTTCCTCACGGTAAGCGCTGAGAATACGCGATTTGGATATGAACCCAAGGTAGTGGTGTTGCTCGTCCAGTACGGGCAGACGCCAGGCCTCGGTCTTTTCAAACTTGTCCATTACCGAGGACATCTTTTCATTCTTGAAGACAATGGCCTGAGGCTGCTTCATCAGATTATAGACATGCAGTTTCTGATAGGCTTGCTCGTCAAACAGATGTTTGCGCAGGTCGTCCATTTCAACCAGACCCTGGAAAACCCCATCCTTGCCCACAACAGGGAAAACTGCCACGGTGCTTTCAGAAACTATTGACATGATTTCGCCCAAAGAGGCATCGAGGTCCAGCCGCGGATATTTGTCCCTTACCAGTTCGGATGTCTTCAGCAGGGTGAGAACGGCCTGGTCGGAGTCGTGGGTAAGCAGTTCGCCGCTCTGCGCAATGCGCTTTGTATAAATGGAATAGCGCTCCCAAATCCTGGTTACGCCAAACGATACGGTGGAGGCCGCAATCAGCGGCAACAGCAAATCATAACCTCCTGTCATCTCGGCGATGAGGAAGATGGAGGTCATCGGGGCCTGCATAACTCCCGCCATCAGGGCCGCCATGCCCACGAGCACGAAGTTCTGCTCAGGCAGGGTCCACAGCACTCCGCGGAAACTGGCGTTTATGAAACGCACCACCACAAAGCCCACTATGGCGCCGACGAACAGCGTAGGTCCGAAGGTACCTCCCACACCGCCTCCGGCATTGGTAAGTGTCATGGAAAGGACCTTGAGGAACATAATTGCCACGAAAACCAGAATCAGACCCAGCGGCGTCCCCATTGCAAAGGCAAGAGGCGAAGAACTCATCTCACCGACTGCGCCCACCAGCAGCGAGGCCACGTCGGCATATCCCTCACCGTAAAGCGGAGGGAAAAGATAAACCAGCAGACCTACTCCCAGCGCACAGATTATCCATTTGAGCCAGGGTTTCTTCATTTTCGAGAAGACATCCTCCAATTTGAGCGTGGTCCTTGTAAAATACAATGACATAAGACCGCAGACCACTCCGAGCGCGAGGTAGAAAGGTATGTTGTGGAGCGCAAACGGCTCGAGATTGCAAGTGAAGGAAGTGCCTACGCCCTGGAAAAGATAGGCCACCACCGTTGCCGATACCGTGGATACGAGCAGCGGCATCATTGAGGCGAGGGAGATATTGAAGAGCAGTATCTCCATAGTGAAGAGCAGGCCTGCAAGAGGGGCCTTGAATATGCCCGCAACCGCGCCTGCGGCCCCGCAGCCTACGAGTATGGTGACATTGCGGTAAGAAAGCTTTGCCGCCTGGCCAATATTGGAGCCTATGGCTGCTCCCGTGTACACTATAGGCGCCTCTGCTCCCACGGAACCGCCGAAGCCTATGGTCAGCATGGATGTGAGCACCGAGGACCAGGTGTTGTGAGGCTTGATGCGCGAATCGTTGCTGGATATGGCTACCAGCACCTTGGTCACCCCGTGGCCAATGTTGTCCTTGATGACGAAGCGCAGCAACAGGGCTGAAAGAGCCATTCCTATGCCCGGGAGAATAATGCTCCAAGCATAGTTGCGCTCAAGCAGAGGGTTTACCAAACCCTTGATAAGATGTATTCCCTCCTGAAGGAGAACAGCTACAAAACCAGTGCAGAGTCCCACAAGGAGACTCAGCACCAACAGTTTTCTGGATTCGGT
>CAKMNE010000076.1 GCA_927798505.1 uncultured Bacteroidales bacterium | reverse complement strand
AGCCTTTACGGCTTCCTGCCGAAGACATACTGCGACACAAATATGGCCGAGCTTACCAACAAGGTGCTCGCCCGTTACGATGTGGAGGGTGACCATGACCCTCTCGACATCTGCATACTCGCAGAGAAATCCGTAACCCATGGTGACATAATAGTCAAGTGTATCCCTATCGGAGGTATCAGGCTTCTGGACCACAACCAGGCCGACGACAAGATTATCGCCGTCCTCAAGCACGACTCCGTCTATGGGCACTACACCGACATCGAGCAGATACCTAAGGACATAGTCCGCAGGCTTGTCCACTATTTCACAACCTACAAGGACATCCCCGGTGACCTGCGCAAGCGAATGGAGTTCGTCGGGCTCTATGGCGCACAGGAAGCCAAGGAAGTTATCAAAGCCGCGATGAAGGACTACGATAACTTCAAGAAAACCATGGAATAGCAGCCCATACACAGGCCGTTTTTCTTCCAATTTCCGGCCAGCCTTAAACAAAATCACCTTCCACGCTCACCCCTGCTGGAATGACCTGTAGGGCATACAAGCGTGGAAGGTGATTTTGCTCAACTGCAAAGGGAACAGGTATCCCGTATGCACAATAAGCCTGAAAAAATCTCTTATTCGTACATTCGTTTATAAGAGATTGAATATCAGTGCAATACAAGTGTAATATAAGATGGGGCACGCCCCATCTTACTCGTTCACCACAAGCTGCTTGAACTTTGCGTGGCGCTTTTCGTCGAGCAGAAGGAGCGTGAGCTTGAACTGTCCGTCGCGGGCGCCCTCGTCAATGCACCTCTGCTTGAAGGTCTCAAAAGAGTCTTTCACAAGCCTGTAAGTAGCAGGGTCCTTGATGCGAAGGCTATCGCGCTTCGCTCCATATTCACAATTAATCTCCTTCAGGGCCGCATCCACCTTGCGGGTGAACTCCTCAGCCTGTGCCTGGGTGGTACTCCTGTCGCTGAACTCCCAATAGAAATCGTAGGATGAACGCTCCTGATCGGCAAAGCCCACGAAGAAACGGGTCATCATGCCGCTCTCCTTTTCCACCTTGTGCACCGCGTCGCAGAACTGCTTCTCATAGAGCTTCTCTCCTGTCATGGACACTATGCCCTTGGTTTTCTGAATGAGATGCACGGTCGGAGAATTCTTGTATTTCGGACCCACCTCGAGAAGGTCGGTCATGTTGTAGCGGTAGAGGCCTGCCCAAGTAGTGATGAACGGGCAGTAGCGCTTGCCCTCTTCGAGCTGGGAAAGCTGCAGGAACTCAGGGTTCTCCTTTTCGAGGTCCTCTTCACGCACGAACTCGTAGTAATGGAAATGTGGGAAGAGCACGGTGTTGAGGGTGTCGTCCATCACCAGGCCGAAGCGGCACTCTGAGGCGAAATAGCCGAACTCCATATGGAGGGTATGCTCAGGAAGCGAGCCCTGGAACTTCTCTATGTACTTGTCGGTATTGCCGCATTTCCAAGTGTTGAGCACCTGGAGATTAGGCCAGTAGTGCTTTGGCAGCACTGTGCCGTACTTTGCCTTGAGAGCACGCAGCTCCTTAGCCCTCTTCGGGTTCGGATGCACACAAGCCTCAAGCTCGGTGCGTATCTCAGGAGCAATCTTGAGTTTTTGGGATATGGTACCGTTTTCGATGTCGGTCACATATTCATCAAAATACTCATTCACATTGTTCTGAAGCTCGACTATAGTCGATGGGTTGGCGGTGATGATGATGCTGATGTCCTGCTCGATTCCCATGCGCATAAGTACGTAGTACCTTGAGTTATAGTCGGTTATCGAATACACGCACTGAGGGTTGCTGTAAAGGACTTTCATGAATTTAGGGCAGTCCCTCTGGGTTACGCCGGACACGGAACCGTGGACAGTGCCGTCGGGTGCATAGCCCTCAATCACTTTGCCCACAATGCTCAGCGCCTTGCCGGAATAGACCTTCGGGCGGTTGCGGATGAAGTTGAAGAGCCAGAGATGGGTCATTTTGCTGTACACCATCTTCATATACTCCTGCGTCATTGGAATCCATTTCGGTTCGGCTGTAGAACCGGACGTGGTTGCATACATCACAGGCTTGCCCGGGAAAAGAACGTTGGCTTCGCCGTTTTTGTGTCTCTCGACATAGGGACGAAGATCCTCGTATTCGTTGACAGGGACATTGGCCTGCCAGAGTTTGAAGAGTTCCTCGTCTGTCTTTGCCTGGAGAATCTGTTCGAAGTTGTGCTCCTTGCCATAGGCTGTATCCTTGGCGTAAGTGATTATGTTTCTGAGAGTTGTACTTGCCGCCTTCTGTGGGTTGCGACTTGCTTTGTTCAATTTGGCGAGTTGAATGCTGCCTGCACACGAAAGCAGGAAATTCGCCACCATCATATTTTTCAATCCCATAATGTTGTGGTTGTGGTTTATACACTGTGCTATAAAACAGCCTGCAAAGGTACTAATTATTTGGGATTATCAATTCCTGTCAAAATGCCGACCGCAAGCTTCGCCCGTCTGCACAGCCAAACTGAAGTTTTTTTTGTATATTTGACGGTTGCAAACCCTGACCAGCGCGATGCCCTGACTAGAGCCCTGACCGGCGCGAGGGGAATGAATCTTACCTAATCATAACATACTATTTTTCAGAGAATGGAGAAAAAAACTTTAATCTGCATTGCCCTTGCGGCAATGGCCCTGCTTTCTTGTTCAAAGAACGAGCTGGGCAAAGCTGGAGATTCCGTCAAGGAACTCAAAACTGATTTCTACACAATGACCGTCAACGGTGATGCCGGCTTCGAAAACTTCCTCAAGCAGGGAGGGGCAGCCAGCACGGACGAACTGGCGGACTATCTGGGCAATATGCTCTCTGTCGGACCTTTCGGAAAACTGGAATGCAATCTCCAGCCCGGGGACTTCGCCTGCAGTGCGCTCCATGTTGAAAACCCGACCGGCGGCCAGATGATGGGAAGGAACTTCGATTGGGACAATTGCAAGGCTATGGTAATCCGCAGTTTCCCTAAGAACGCCTACGCCTCCGTATCCACCGCCAATCTGGACTTCCTCGGCTTCGGGCCGGATTATCAGCCAAAGGGAATGATAAACCAATTCAAGGCAACCGCGGCGGTTTATGTCCCTATGGACGGCATAAACGAAAAGGGAGTTGTCATCGCCGACCTGATGGCCGGAGACAAGGAGCTGACCGACCAGAATGACGAGACAAAGGCCAACCTCACAACCACGACCGCAATCCGGCTTGTGCTCAATTATGCGGCCGACGTTGACGAGGCACTTGATCTTCTGGGACAATACAACATCCATTCCGACATAGGTTCGGCACATCATTTCATCATTGCCGACGCCAAGGGCGCAAGCGTTGCGGTCGAATGGGTGTCCGGGGAGATGGTCGTCACGCCAACCGATGTGCTGAACAATCATTACCTGTGCAGCGCGAAACAGGGAATAGGCAGCGGCGAAGAGAGTTGGACACACGAATCCAAACTCCTTGAACTGAGAGCCGCCGCCAACGGGGTGATGAACTCCTCGCAGCTGACCGATGCAATGTTCGAGGTGCTCAGCCTTCCTGACGCCTCCTACTATGGCGGCACCCAGTGGACAATAGTCTATGACCTGACGGAGTGCTCGGCAACCTATCACTGGCGTCGCGACCGGGCGCAGTGGTTCCGCTTTTTCGCAGGGAAAGACATAACGGCTGACGGAAAAGAATAAAAGAAAAGAGGAGATTTCTTCGGAAATCTCCTCTTTGTGCGGTAGGTGAGACTCGAACTCACACAGGCCAACGCCCACTACCCCCTCAAAGTAGCGTGTCTACCATTTCACCACTACCGCGTTTGATTTGGGACTGCAAATGTACGAACTAATTTTGTAATTCCAAACATAAAGCGCAAAAAAAATCCACTTTTTTATAACACGGATACTGCCGAATTATTAGTATATTTGTGCGTATATGAAGAAGATACTCAGCATACTTATATTAATTCTCATTTTGCCGCTTGCCCTCACGGCAAAGGATTATTCGGTAGCAAGTCCTTCCGGAGCCCTCAAAATGTTCGTATCGGTCGAGGGAACCACGACTTACACCCTCGTGGTGAACGGACAGACCGTTCTGGAAAACTGCCGCATAGCCATGGAGCTTGCCGACGGTACCGTGCTTGGCAATGGGGAAGTGCGCAAGGATACACGCGGATCGCGCGTGGAAAGCATCAACGCTCTGAACTACAGGCAGAGTGACTTTACAACAGTATATAACTATCTGAGTCTCAGATTCGAAGGTGACTACACCCTCCAGGTCAGAGCCTATGACGACGGAGTTGCGTATCGCTTTGTAACATCATTCCCGGACGATATAACAGTCAAAAGCGAAACAGTCCAGTTCAACTTCTCCGACAGGTATCAGATGTACATACCTTTCATCCCGGGGTCGGATGACAGATACCGCTCTTCCTTCGAAAGCCAGTACACCGTTACCCATACCATAGGAGACACCCGTTCCGAGCAGCTTGCCTTCCTTCCGATACTGGTAAAGGACCCCGATTTCGGCAGTCTTCTGCTTATGGAATCAGACGTTGAGGACTATCCCGGGATGTTCATTTCCCAGACAAAATCAGGCCTCAAGGCCGAGTTTTCACCGGTACCGGACACATTCCGCGAGCCCAGCAAGCACGGTGCAAGCTACGCCGACACCTACAGGGACTACATCGCAAGTACCGGCGGCTCCAGAACTTTCCCGTGGCGAATAATCGGCTACGCCTCCAAGGACACTGAGCTTCCGCTCAACAATATGGTCTTCCAGACGGCCTCTCCAAGCCGCATCGACGACACTTCCTGGATAGAGCCGGGGCAATCCACCTGGGATTGGTGGAACGCCTTCCGTCTGCATGGAGTGGATTTCAAGAGCGGAATCAACAACGCCACCTACAAGTACCACATCGACTTCGCATCCCAGTACGGGCTCAAATATGTAATCCTCGATGAAGGCTGGTACCAGCCTCTCAACCCGCTTGAAACCGTTCCGGAGATTGACATTGCCGAACTCTGCAGCTATGCATCCCTGAAGGGAGTCAAGCTCATCCTGTGGATTTCCGCCGACCTGCTTTACAATAATCTCGAGCAGATTTGCGAAAAATACAGCACCCTGGGCGTAGCGGGTTTCAAGGTGGACTTCTTCGACCATCAGAACCAGCGCACAGTTGGGCAGGTCTATAGCATTGCAGACGCCGCCCAGCGCTACCATCTGGTGCTTGACCTTCACGGAATCTACAAGCCTACGGGCATTACCAGGACCTATCCGAACATACTCAATATGGAAGGTGTCTATGGTCTTGAAAACTCCAAGTGGGCTTCCGCGGACAAGAACGATATGCCGGCCTACGATGTGACCATCCCTTTCATCCGTATGGCCTGCGGACCTATGGACTACACCCCGGGCGCCATGCGCAACGCAAACCGTCGCGATTTCAGAGCTATCAACGACAGGCCTATGAGCCAGGGCACCAGAGCCCATCAGATGGCTATGTACATAGTCTATGACTCACCTCTGACCATGCTTTGCGATTCTCCGTCAGACTATCTTGCAGAGTCTGCGACCATTTCCTTCATAAGTTCCATTCCTGCCGTGTTCGAGACCACGGAAGTTGTGGCCGGGGAAGTGGGAAGCTATATAGTGACCAAGCGCAGCGCAGAGGGCCGATACTTCTTCGGCGGCCTCACCAATTGGGATGCCAGGGATGTGGAAATAGACCTTTCCTTCCTCGGGGAGGGCGAATGGGAAGCCACCATATACAGGGACGGCATCAACGCTGAAACTGTAGGAACAGACCATATACTCGAGACCATAGACCTGGGTCGCAGGCAGACCCTTCCGGTTCATATGGCTCCGGGCGGCGGATTCGCAATAATCATTGAAAGCAAATAATACAATGGCAAAAAAGACAGTGCTTGTTTCCGGCGGAGCCGGTTACATCGGAAGTCACGTAACCGTGGAGCTGGATGCTGCCGGTTATGATGTTGTGATTGCGGACAATTTCTCCAACTGCGACCTCACCAATTACAACGGTGTGTGTGAAATCACAGGCAAGAAACTCCCTCTCATTACTATGGATTTCTGCGATTTGGACGCAGTTCGCAAACTCTTTGAAGATTACTCCATCGATGCGGTAATCCATTTCGCGGCATTCAAGGCGGTAGGAGAGTCCGTAGCTGACCCTCTCAAGTATTATGTGAACAATCTCGAGTCCTTCCTCAACATCCTCACGCTGGCCAGGGAGAAAGGCTGCAATGTGCTCTTCTCTTCTTCCGCCACGGTTTATGGTGAGCCGGACGAACTGCCGGTCAGCGAGCGTTCCCCTCGCAAGCCGTGCACATCCCCATACGGCAATACCAAACAGATGTGCGAGGACCTGCTTCGCGATTGCGTAAAGGCATATCCTTCAATCAAGGGCATAGCTCTGCGTTACTTCAACCCTATTGGAGCGCATCCAAGCGCGCTGATTGGAGAGTTGCCGCGTGGCGTGCCTCAGAATCTCGTGCCTTTCATCACCCAGACAGCCATAGGCAAGCGCGAGTGCCTGAGCATATTCGGAGATGATTATCCAACCCCGGACGGCACCTGCCAAAGGGACTATATCGACATAGTCGATCTGGCGAAGGCCCATGTCTGCGCCGTATCCAGAATGCTTGACGGCAAGATGGACGAGTCTTACGAAATCTTCAATGTTGGTACCGGCCGCCCGCTTTCGGTAATGGAACTGGTGACCACTTTTGAGAAAGTCAACAATCTCAAGCTCAACTACCGCATCGCGGCGCGCCGTCCCGGAGATGTGACCGCCGTATGGTGCGACCCTTCCCTTTCCGAGCAGAAACTCGGCTGGAAGGCCACACGCACGACGGAGGAGACCCTTGCTTCAGCCTGGGCCTGGGAAAAGAAACTCGCGGGCAAATAGCCGCGAG
>CAKMNE010000075.1 GCA_927798505.1 uncultured Bacteroidales bacterium | reverse complement strand
AGAATCATAAGCTTATCGAGTACAGCCGAGAGTCAAGCCAGGGACACAGCTATTCAGTGGGAGATGTCTTCCTCGGAAGGGTGAAAAAACTGCTTCCCGCATTGAATGCCGCTTTTGTCGATATCGGAGATTCCAAGGAAGCATTCGTCCATTATCTCGACCTGGGTCTTTATTTCACTTCCTTCGACGCTTTTGTCAAGCAGTCGAATCCGAATGTGAATATGAACGACCTTTTTTCCAGGATTCAAATAGGGCCTGCCCTGCCAAAGGAAGGCAATGTAGAATCCGTACTGAGTGTCGGCCAGATGGTGATATGCCAGATTGTGAAGGAACCGATTTCCACCAAAGGCTCCCGCTTGACTGCTGAAATTTCCATTGCAGGACGAAACATTGTACTCCTCCCCTTCGCGCAGAAGGTGAGTGTTTCCCAGAAGATAGCATCCAAGGAGGAAAGGAAGAGGCTCGAGACTCTCGTCCGCAGCATACTTCCAAAGAATTACGGAGCTATAATCCGCACAGCATCCGAGGGCAAGAATGCCGCGGTTCTGGTTGCGGAGGCCAAGTCCCTCATACAGAAATGGGAGGGTTCATGGGCCAGAATTGCGAAAAACAAGTCGATAGGCCTGCTCTTTACTGAGTATTCCAAGACCACGACCATGCTTCGCGACCTCCTGAATGACAGCTTCACCAACGTTTACGTTGACGACCCTACGATTTATGAGGAGACGCGCAAGTACATCTCCCTCATATCACCGGAACAGGAGAAAATCGTCAAACTCTACGAAGGCAAGGAGCCTATCTTCGACCATTTTGAGGTTACCCGCCAGATCAAGGGTTCCTTCGGCAAGGTCGTCCCTATGAAGCAGGGCGCTTACCTTGTGATTGAAACCACTGAAGCCCTGAATGTCATCGATGTCAACAGCGGCATCCGTGCAAAGACCAAGGACCAGGAAGAGAACAGTTTTGAGGTCAACAAGATTGCAGCGGAAGAAATCGCACGCCAGTTGCGTCTCAGGGATATGGGCGGCATCGTGATTGTCGATTTTATCGATATGGACTCGCAGGAGCATCGCAATGAACTCCACAAGTACATGATGGACCTTATGGCAAAAGACAGGGCAAAGCACAATGTGCTTCCGCTGACCAAGTTCGGGTTGATGCAGATAACCCGTCAGCGCATACGCCCTGTAACGGAAATCGAGACGATGGAGCAATGCCCGCTGTGCCACGGCACCGGCAAGATTACCTCCTCCGTCGTGATTGACGAGCAGATTGAGCGCAAGCTCTCGCACCTTGTCATTGAGAAAGGAGAGAACGATTTGGTCCTCAGGGTCGGCCCGATTCTCGGAGCATATCTGACCAGAGGCATGTTCAATTCCTTCCTTGCCAAGTGGAAACGAAAGTACAAATGTAAGTTGAAGTTGGAGGAATCCTCAGACTTCACGGTTCTGCAATATGAATTCTACAATGCTGAAGAAGAGGCCCTTTAAGGACCTCTTCTTTTTAATCGTCTTCCATCGAGTCCCAGAGCGCGTCGATGGTGCGTCTCTCCTTTTTGGTGGGACGTCCTGTGCCCCTGTCTCTGTGCACGAAGAAGGTCTCCACCGGGGCCCGGAGTTTCTGAATCTCGCTTTCCGGAGTCAGATTGGTGGCGTAATCCGGCACGATTTGTGCCCCGACACGGTTTTCCAGCAGGGCCACTACCTTGTAACTGAAAATGGCGGAGCCTTTGCGCACTTCGATGACTTCTCCGATTTTGACGGGCCTGGACGGCTTGACATTGCCTCCATTCACCTTCACTTTGCCTCCATTGCACGCAGCTGTTGCCTCCGAGCGTGTCTTGAATGCCCGGATAGCCCAGAGATATTTGTCTATTCTTACTGTTTCCATTCTCCCGGGTACATCGCCGCTTTGACTTTTTCCATTTCCTCTTTGCCTTTGATGTGCTCGAGGATTGCAAGACCGAAGGCAACTGCATTGCCTGCGCTGCGTCCTGTGACGATGCGTCCGCAACTTACTGCGGGTACATCGTGGAAAGTCGCTCCTTTAGCAATCAACGCATCCTGAAAGCCGTCGAAGCAGGTGAATTCCAGCCCTTCGGGCAGATCGAGCTGACCCAGCACCAGTCCCGGTGCGGCACAGATGGCGGCAAGCGAGCCTCCGGCAGCATAATGCTCCCGCATGGCCGCAATCAGCGCTTTGCAGGCGGCAAGGTTCTTGGAACCGGGCATTCCGCCCGGAAAAATCATGAAATCCCTTGCCCCGGTTCCCGTGTGCGAGCCGTTCCAGTCGCTGAAAAACTGCTCGGCACCAATGGTAACACCGTGTGAAGAGACCACAAAGGGGTCATCTTCAATGGATATGAGATTCACTTTCAAGCCACCGCGACGCAGCACGTCGTTGACAGCCAGGGCCTCGATATCCTCGAAGCCGTCGGCAAGAAAAATATTGATTCCTTTCATAACGCCAAATATAAGAATTAATCCGTATTTTTGTGGAATGGGAAAATCGAAAGTATATTTTACAGACTTCCACACCAGGGATTATGGCGAGGGGCATCCGAAGAAGCTCAAAAGGCTTATCAAGGCGGCAGGCATTTCCGAAATCGATATGGACGGAAAGCTGGTGGCAATAAAGATGCATTTCGGAGAACTCGGAAACTGCGCATATCTGCGCCCGAACTACGTGAAGGCAGTGGCAGATGTGGTAAAGGAACTTGGAGGCAAGCCTTTCCTGACGGATTGCAACACCATGTATCCGGGCTCACGCAAGAATGCGGTGGAGCACCTGTTCTGCGCATACGAAAACGGATTCAACACTGTCACCACGGGCTGTCCCATCATCATAGCCGACGGTCTCAAGGGTACCGACGACGTGGAGGTTCCGGTCAAGGGTGGCGAATATGTAAAGAATGCAAAGATAGGACGAGCCGTGATGGATGCGGATGTATTCATCAGCCTCAACCATTTCAAGGGACACAACAACGCCAGTTTCGGCGGTGCCATCAAGAACATTGGTATGGGCTGCGGCTCACGTGCGGGCAAGAAGGAGCAGCACAGCTCCGGTTTGGCGATGATAGATCCCGACAAATGCCGCGGATGCCGCAAGTGTCTTGCGAACTGCGCCAATGATGGCCTGCATTTTGATGAACAGAGCCGTAAGATGAGCGTCACTTCCAAATGCGTCGGCTGTGGCAATTGCCTCGGAGCCTGCAATTTCGATGCTATACACTTCGAACAGGATACCGCCAACGAATTGCTCAGCCGCAGGATGGCGGAATATGCCAAGGCGGTGGTGGACGGTCGCCCGCAGTTCCATATTTCCCTTATTATGGATGTTTCTCCGGGCTGCGACTGCCACGCGGAAAACGATTCGCCGATCATCCCTGATCTGGGAATGTTTGCGTCCTTCGATCCCCTTGCCATTGACCAGGCCTGTGTGGATGCCTGCCTTGCGGCGACTCCTATTCCGAATGGAAGGCTTGCAGGTTTGATGAAACACAAGGATTTCGTGGATTACGGGAATCATTTCGAGAATCTGCACCCGGGAAGCGACTGGAAGTCCTGCATGGAACAGGCCGAACGCATCGGCCTCGGCAGCAGGGATTATGAACTGATAACAATTAAAACGGATTTCTGATGAATATCTGGATTATAATGATAGCCGTGATGATAGCCAGCGCTATTGTTCAGGCTGCCCTCAATGCAAAATTCAACAAATACTCAAAGGTGGGCTGCCGCTACACCGGTGCCGAAGTGGCAGAGAAAATGCTCCGCGAAAACGGCATAAGCGATGTCCGGGTAGTCAGTACGGGTGGCCACCTGACAGACCACTATGACCCGGTAAGGAAGACCATCAACCTCAGTGAGGGGGTTTATGGCGTCAATTCCATCGCTGCCGTTGCCGTTGCCGCCCACGAAACCGGCCACGCAATCCAGCACGCTACCGGCTATGCTCCGTTGAAGATGCGAAGCGCCCTGGTCCCTGTGGTTTCATTCTGCAACTCTGCAGTGTCCTGGATACTGCTGCTCGGTTGCCTCCTTATTCAAATCCTGCCTCAGGTGCTTTGGCTGGGTATCGCAATGTTTGCTATGACCACTCTTTTCTCGGTAATCACCCTTCCTGTGGAGATTAACGCAAGTGCGAGGGCTGTTCAATGGCTCGATGTTTCCGGCATTACCGATTTCGAGACTACACCTATGGCGAAGGATGCGCTCAAATGGGCTGCGTACACCTATGTGATCGCCGCATTGGGCTCCATCGCTACACTTCTCTATTACATTGGCATAGCCCGCTCCCGCGATTAGCACCATGACTGAGGAAAAAAAACTCTATCCGCTGCGCTTCTGCAGCATTCAGGATGAATATGTTTGGGGTAGGGACGAGTTCATTCTTGCCGATCTGGGCTACCGTGACAGTCTGGTCAAAGACGGCTGGCTTGCCGCAAACTCTATCAGCGAAGTGATGGATACCTATCTTGACAGGGTTGTCGGAGACCGTGTCTATGAAATGTATGGCCGTCAGTTCCCCGTCCAGATCAAACGAATCTCCTGCAAGGGCCGTATGCCGCTGCGCGTGCATCCGGATGATGTGATTGCCGGGGAGCGCTACGATGCCCTGGGCAAGGAAAAGCTTTGGTATGTGCTCAAGGCTTCCAAAGATGCGAAACTCTTCCTCGGTTTCAAAGGACAGACTGATGCCTCCCAGCTTATGTGCTCGCTTGAGAACGGAACCGTTGAGACTCTTCTCAATGCTGTGAGTCCGCGTCCGGGGGAATTCTTCCATATAGCTCCCGGGACCATTCACGGAGCCTGCGGGGATGTGGAACTGCTTGAAGTATCCCAGTCTTCCGCCCTGGATTTCTGCATTTTCGGATGGGGTCAGCAGCTGGGCGCCGAAGAGTTTGACGAGAGTCTCAGCGTAATCGATGCCCTGGACTTCATAGATTATGCCCCTTACCGCAATCAGGACGAGATAGCACAGTTCTCGGTGAGAAAGATGGACCTTAGGGAACCTGTCCATATACTCGGTGAGAACAACGATTCATTTGCTGTCTATCATTGCCTTTATGGTGAGGCCGTGCTGAAAATCAACAGCGAAGATGCCGGGGAACTGGTTTATAGGCTGAAAGGAGGTGAGACTGTGCTCGTGCCTTCGGAAGTGGATGATTTCATCATCGCTCCCGCAGCCCAGACCACTGCTCTGCTTGAAATTCTGGTGGAGAATACCCCGGAAAAGGACGAATATATCAATCCGGATGTTCCGGAAAAACTTCCGGAAGACGAGTAAGAAGATGGGAAGAGAAAACGATTTCAGCCGTCTGGAACTGAACCTTGGAGGCTGTCTTTCGAATTACAGCTATTTCAGGGGCCTGCTTAAGGAAAGCACAAAGCTGCTCGTGCTCGTAAAGGCCAATGCCTACGGACACGGCGCCGTGGAGTTTGCGTCTATGATGCAGCGTTTCGGTGCGGATTATCTGGCAGTTGCCCTCCCGGTAGAGGGAATAGAATTGCGCAATTCCGGCATATCCCTTCCTGTTCTGGTGCTCACAGCCGGGACGGATTTCTTCCCGGAAATTATCGACAACAGGCTCGAACCCGGCATCCCGAATCTGGCTGCCCTGAAGGCCCTGGATGCCAAGCTCCGCGAAAGGGGCATTAAGGATTATCCCGTCCATATCAAAATCGACAGCGGCATGCACCGTCTCGGCTTTATGGAGGATGAGCTGCCGCAGCTCATAGAGTTTCTCAAGGGCTGCACCAGCGTGAAGGTGAAATCAGTTTATTCGCATCTTGCAGCTGCCGAAGACCCGGAGGAAGATGAATTCACTCTCGGGCAGATTTCCCTTTTCACTAAATGCGCCACGACAATAGAGCAGGCCTTGGGTTACCATCCTCTCTGGCATGTGCTCAACAGTGCCGGAATCGAGCGTTTCTCCGAATATCAGTATGATATGGTGCGTCTTGGAATCGGTATTTACGGCATTTCCTGTCTGCCTTCAGTCAGGCTCACCCCTGTCGCATCACTCAAAGTCAAGGTGCTTCAGATCAAGCATCTGACTCCTCAGGACGGCACCATAGGCTACGGCAGATGGGGAAAGATTGCTCCGGGGGGAACCACCATTGCAACTATCCCGGCGGGCTATGCGGACGGACTTGACCGTCATCTGGGCAGGGGAGCCGCCAGTTTCAGCGTCTGCGGCCACAGGGCTCCGACCATAGGAAATATCTGTATGGATATGTGTATGCTGGACGTAACCGGTCTTGACGTGAAAGTGGGAGACACGGTCACCATCTTCGGAGACGATCCCCGTGTTGAAGAACTCGCCGAAATCCTCGGCACCATCCCTTACGAAATCCTCACTTCCATCCCGCACCGCATAGAAAGGGTGGTGGTAAGGTAAGACTACCTAAGGTCTGTGATAATCCAGTCGCCGGTGGCGAAGCAGTCTTCCGAAGGACTGAAAGGAGACAAGTCTCCGCTGACAGGAAGGAACTGCAGGTCCCGTAGCACGAAAGGCACTATAGAGCCGGAAGCCGGCTCCACAAAAGTACCATCCAGGTGATCATCCACATAGGTAAGTTCCCTGAGATACTGCATGTAATCCAAAGATCCGGCCTTCTCCACATATGCCTCCTTCCCGTCAAGATCCAGAGTCCATACGCTGGTCCCGTCGCACATAATCAGAAGTCCGGCTCCTTCCATCCTGAAGCAATCCTTCTGGATGATGGCTGACCCCCGGATTGTAATGTCCGCAGGTCCGGAAACCGTGTATTCGTAATTCAGCAGAATCCTCTGGTTCTGCAACTTTTGCATCAGCGGCGCAAGCTCATCTCCAATCTGCGCGAAAGCGCAAAGGCAGGCGATCATTGCACCCAGGGATGTGGTCAGTAAATGTCTCATTTTCTGCAGGTGCTGAGCAACTGTTCGAGGGTGTCCAGGTCAGGTACAAGCACCTGTCTCGGCTTCGCTCCCTCAGCAGGCCCGATTACTC
>CAKMNE010000074.1 GCA_927798505.1 uncultured Bacteroidales bacterium | reverse complement strand
TCTACAGGAGAACAAGCAGCCGCAAAGAGCGAAAGAGCAGAGAATGCTGCAAATAATCTATAAATTGTTTTCATCGTTAATCGGGTTTTTAGTCGGTAACACCATCACGGAGAGTCTTATTTTGACCCATTACAGGAAGGTTGCCACCCTCGTTGTCTTCGATACCCTCGTTGAAATTGAGCTCGGTTGTGCAGAACCTCATAAGGAGCCATCTGTCATCAGCGGCAACATTGAAGCGGAAAGCGTCAGGAATATTGCTATTGTTGTCGTGGAACCTTACGAAAGGCTTGCCGAGACGACGGGTATCGTTGTTGGCAAATCCTTCACCCCAAAGCTCGACCCTGCGCTGGAACCATACCTCGTCTTCGAACTTGCGTCCGGTAAGTTCAGCATTGTATGCAGGATCACGGTAAGTCTTGACAAAGTCGTTGAGCACCTTGATACCCTCAGCTGTCTTGCCGCTCTTGTAAAGGGCCTCTGCCTGGATGAGAAGCATTTCCTCAACCCTCATAAATGGCCAGTCTTCATCATTGAGGGTGGTACCGATAGGGTCGCAAGCAAACTTGACATTGGTATAAGGAAGGAAGGTCGCCTTTACGTCAGCGATGTTTGCCGTTGCAATTTCCTGTCCGACAAGCACACCTCCGTCAGGGTTAGGGAAGGTAAGACCTTCGAGAAGCGGAGAGTAGAGATCTTCGTTGACCCACCAGCCCTTGCGCACGTCAGTATCCGGAATCTTGTTATAGAGAAGATTGTTGATGAATGCGTAGCACTGGGTTGCAGGAGTATAACCGTCAGCGGAGAATGAACGGATCCATGCTGAAGAAGTTGCATAAGGGTAAGTTTTTGCAACGTCCGGAGTCATATCATATCCCCAGAGCCAGTTAGGCTCGGTAATCTTGCAGAATGAAGGCTTGCTGCAATCGGCGATTGATGAAGGAGTGTAGCCTGCTGCAGCTTTTGCTGCATCCTCGGCTGCCTCTTCCCATTTCTCCATATTGAGATATGCGCGTGCGCGGAGTCCATAGGCGACCTGCTGGTCGATCTTTGACTTGTCTGGCCTCTGGTAGCCCTCGAGGTACTCGATGGCGGTAGTGAGGTCGGAAAGGATGAGGTCGTAAACTTCCTTCACGGTTGCGCGCGGGTTGTTTGCAACGTCAACGGTTTCACGTGTCACGATAGGAACGCAAGGATCCTCTTGATGTTCAGCGTACCTGAACTGGAAATAAGGAGCGATATTAAGGTAGCAGAATGCCCTGATGGCATATGCCTGTCCGACGCGTGCCCTGACGTCAGCGGATGTCTCCTCGGTAACGTCGCCATAGGCGTTCATCACGTCGTGAGCTCTTGCAATCTCATCATATACGCCACGATAACGGATATAAGGGTTTGCGTAGTCTGCGTTTCTTGAAGTCAGATCTCCACATGCTGAGAACCAGTTGTAACCGATGTTAGGCATAGCGATATCGGATGCCTCGAGGTCATTGGAGAATGCCATCATAATGAAGCCGAAGTCATCAGGACGGTCGGAAGAGAAGTTACCATATGAAAGAGGATCGCCGAGTTTTGTGTACATACCGGTAAATACGGCATCGGCTCTCTGCGGCACGGCTGCAACCGTCGCCTCGTACTGGCTGGCAAGCATGCTGCCACCCTGAGGCTCAAGCTCATCCATCGACGTGCAGGATGCAACTGAGGCGAGCGCAAGCACTGCAACAAATGAAGTTATCTTGTTGTTAATCATAATACGGTTCGATTAAATGTTAGAAAGTGAGAGTGACGCCACCGGTAACATTACGCATAGCTGAGTATGAGTTGCTGTTGAGACCGGAGCCTGAAGTATAGCTACCGATACCGAGAGAGAATCTTGGATCGACACCCTGACGGGCAGAGATTACATAAAGGTTGTCACCGGTTACGTAAACTCTGAGTGAACCAAGGCCCAGTTTCTTGGCAAATGAAGCAGGGAAGGTATATCCCAGGGTAATGTTGTCAAGGCTGAGGTAGTTGCTGCTGATCATAAAACGGTCAACTGCAGTCTGTCCAACGGTATAGTCGCCGTCGAGGCGAGGGATGTTGGTGTCGGTATTTTCCGGAGTCCAAGCATTGAGGATATCCCTGTGGATAGCCTGTCCAGCACTGTTCTGGCTAAGCATAAGGGCCTGATACTGGCCATCATAGTACTTGCCGCCAAGCTGGAATGAGCACTGGAATGAGAGGTCGAAACCGTAAGCGCTCAGACTTGAACCGAAGCCACCGAAGAGCTTAGGAAGAGTAGTTCCGCACTCGAACTGGTCTGCTGAAGTAAAGTCGGTAGTGGTGATGATGTTGCCGGTCTCTTTTCCTTCGGCATCCTTCTCCTTCTTGTAATAGAGGGCCTTTCCTTCCTCGTTTACACCTGCATACTTGCGGAGGTATGACTCGTAGAGAGAGCCTCCGACCTTGTAGATACGGGTGCTTCCCTTGATACCTGTCTCTGATACTGACTCGTCGAGAGAGAGGATGGTGTTCTTGTAGTGGCTGAGGTTGGCATTTGCAGACCAGAGAATGTTCTGGGTCTTTATGATGTCATAGTTGAGTACAAGCTCGAATCCCTTGTTGCTGATTGAACCCACGTTGATTGGAACGAATCCGGTAGGGTTACCTGAAGAAAGCGGAACTTCCTTGGAGTAGAGAAGGTCGCTGGTGATTCGGTTGAAGAGTTCGAATGATCCTGAAAGGCGTGAGTCGAAGAGTTCAAAGTCGAGACCGGCGTTCAGAGAGTGTGAAGACTCCCAGGTAAGTTCCTCGTTACCCTTGTATGACATAGTGACGCTGTATTCCTTGGTCTCTTCGTTGTATGAGTGGGTGTACTGGTCTGCGTATGGATAGTATGAACCGAGGTTATCGTTACCCTGAAGACCATAGCTTGCCTTGAGTTTCAAGGTGTTGATCCAATCTGCTCCGCTAAGGAAGTCTTCCTTGCTCATAAGCCAGGCGAGACCCACGCTTCCGAAGTTACCCCAACGGTGTCCCGGAGCGAAACGTGAAGATGCATCGCGACGGAATGAACCGCTGATGAAATACTTCTCGTCATAGTCATATCCGGCACGGGTAAGGAAACCTTCAGTCATATAATATGAGGTTGAAGAGGTTGCCTCAAGCTTGCTGGTACCGTCGGCGTTGTTGAGTTCTCCAACGAACGGGTTGAAAAGGTGATCGTTGTAACCTGACAGACCCTGAGAAGTGAGATTGTAACGCTCGTAACCGGCAAGTACGTCGAAATGATGCCTGCTTCCACCGAAGTCGGTCTTGTAGGTGGCAAGGAGCTGGCTGTTTACGGTAAAGAGCCTTGAGTGGGAAACAGATGCGGCTCCGTCATCAGCTGAAGAAGAACCGAACATGCTGTAGAGGGCGTTGTACCTGGTGTTGTCGTTTGTGAGACCGAGGTTTGCCTGAATGTCGAGACCCTTGACAGGAGTGAGGACTACACCGAACTTTCCGGTGAGCACGTCAGCATAGGTGTGCTTGGCGTTGTACTCGTTGTCACGGACAGCGTTTCCGGTAAATGCGGCACGCTTGAAATTGGTGTTGTTTGAATCGTAAACGGTACGTCCGTTCTCGGTAAGGATATCGTGAGTGTTGGAATTGCGCACATAAAGAGGATAGATAGGCGCAATGTTGTTGGCAATGTAGAAGATGTTGCCTGATGAACCCCAACTGTATGATCCCGGAGACTGTGAGTCTGAGTAAGAGTAGCTGAGGTTTGTGGTGAAGCGCAACCAGGACTTGGCCCTGTAATCGGCATTGATACGGGCTGTGTATCTCTTGTAGTCAGAGTTGCTGATGATACCGCCGTCATTGAGGTAACCTACGCTGGCGTAGTAGTTGAGTCCGCCAGAGTTGCCGCTGATGGACACGTTGTACTCCTGACGGAGCGAGTTGTGGAACACCTCATCATACCAGTTGTCTGGAATGTAGTAGTACTCACCGTCATCGTATCCGAGGGTAGCGTTAGGATTGAGCTTGAAGTTGTGACCTACAAGGTTCTGTCCCTCAGGGAGTGTGTAAACGAGGTAACCGAGACCGCCGTTTTTCTCGTTGAGGAGGTTTTTGTCGGCATAATCATAAGCTTGTGCAACGGAAGAACCTGAGTACAGCTTCGAGTTGTACATCAACTTGTACCAGGTTTCATAGTAAAGACCCGGCTCGGTGATGATATCGTAATTAGGGATGAGTCGTGAGTTTGAACCTACCTTGGCGTCAAACTTTACGTTCGGCACGCCGTGACCTGCCTTCTTGGTGGTAATGAGAACGACACCGTTTGCACCACGGGCACCGTAGATGGCGCTGGCAGATGCATCCTTGAGGACGGAGATAGACTCAACGTCATTAGGGTTGATGTCGCTGATGGAACCGTCGAAAGGCATACCGTCAACTACATAGAGAGGCGCGCTGCTTGCGCTCATTGAGCCGATACCGCGGATGCGGATTGCGCCGCCGCCTGCAGCAGGGTCACCGGTTGAAGAGATGACCTGGACACCCGGAGTGGTACCTGCAAGGGCGTTGGTCACGGTCGAAGTGACACGCTTTGCAATTTCATCGCTGGAAACGACTGCGGCCGAACCGGTAAACGACTTCTTGGTGGTCGTACCGTAAGCGATGACCACGGTCTCGTCGATGAGTTCGAGGTCCGGGCTAAGTGCAATGTCAATCTGACGGCGAGTGCCGACCATGACTTCCGCACTGTGATAACCAACAGAAGAATACACCAACATACCTTCTTTTGGCAAGGTAATTGAATAATTACCGTTGGCATCCGACATCGAGCCTACTTTCTCGTTTTTGAGAAGCACATAGGCAAATGGAATGCCCTCACCGGTAGATGCATCCGTAATCCTACCTGTCACCGTAACATTCTGGGCAACAGCGGTTACAGAGAACATCACCAAGGCTGTACATAACAGCATAAAGGCTTTTTTCATAAGCACCTGATGTTAAATGAACTAATAAAAACTAACGTAACGATATTCAAAGCAAAATCACGCCCAAGGGTTGCCTTGGGCACAAAAGCGGTCGCAATATAGCCAAAAAATTCGTTAAAAACAAAAAGAGACACTATAAACTAACCTAACTCTGCCCTTTCCGGGCATCATTCCCGACCCATACTACTCTCCTGCGGAACCACCCGCAAGGTCAAGAATCTCATCTGTAATACGTTGCTGACGGCACTTGTTATACTCGAGAGACAGCTCCGAAAGCAGATTCTCCGCATTGTCCGATGCCGTCTGCATAGCCATAGTACGTGCCGCCTGCTCAGCTGCGGCCGAATCGAGCAGTGCCGCATAAAGACGCAGCGCGAGCACCTGCGGCCTGAGCTCCGACACCAGAGACTCGGCCGAAGGCTCTACAATAAATAATTTGCTCTCAACGACTTCCTCTTTTCCATAAGGCAGGAACTGCTCCACCCTTATCTCCTGCCGGGAGGTCGAGACAAAGCCGGTGTAAATCAGGTAAACCTTGTCGAGGACCCCGGATCGGTGCAAGTCCAGCAGGTGCAGGGCAAATTCTTCCACCCTGTCATAGTTGCAGTTCTGGACCATCGCAGAGCAATCGCGTTCAATGGGATAGCCCGCCCGGCGCAGCGCATCGCCCACCTTGCGGCCGAAAGCGTATATGTCAGGCTTGGTGTCGAGACGGTTCAGGATTGCCATAGTCTTGCGTATGACATTGGCATTGAACGCCCCGCAGAGCGAGGTGTTGGACGAAATGCAGACCAGGGCCACCCGTCCGCGCGGTTTTGCCTCAGCTTCAGGACGCAGTGCAGTGGCCGTGCCGGCCGGCTCGGGAACTGGAGCGGAAATACCGTCGTCCACAGGCGTTGCGGCACCAGCTGCCGGACTGCACAACTCCGAGAGAATCTCTCCGAGAGCCTGCTGATAAGGACGAAGAGACTCTATCGACCTCTGTGCCTTGCGCAGTTTGGCCGATGCCACGAGCTTCATCGCCGAAGTGATTTTCAGCGTATTGCGAACCGAAGCTATGCGCTCCTTTGTCTCCCTTAATGTCGCCACCTATATTATATTCTTGAAAGTGATTTGCAAACTTCAACTGCAGTACGCTCGATAACGTTGCAGGCTGCCACGTCAAGTTCACCACTACCCAGCCTGTCAAGCACCTCCTGATGGCGCGAGCGCATCCTGTCGAGGAAAAGTTCCTGGAACTGAGGCACCTGGTCGTCGTCGATGCCTGTCATCAGCGCGTGGGTTCCGCAATAAAGCACTGCAACCTGCTCTCCCACAGGCATAGGGCTGTACTGAGGCTGAATCAGCAGGCGGCTGTTCTTGCGTCCCTTGTCTATGGTCATCGCGGTCACCTTATCCATATCGGAAGAGAATTTGCTGAACGACTCAAGTTCCTCATACTGAGCCTGATCGATCTTCAGTGTACCGGCAACCTTCTTCATGCTTTTGATCTGGGCGCTGCCGCCTACGCGCGACACCGAGATTCCGACATTGATCGCAGGACGCACACCGGCATTGAAAAGCGAAGTCTCCAGATAAATCTGACCGTCAGTAATGGAAATGACATTGGTCGGGATGTATGCCGACACGTCGCCCGCCTGGGTCTCGATGATAGGCAGGGCAGTCAGCGAACCGCCGGCACGGACCTTGCCCTCCAGCACTGCCGGAAGGTCATTCATCTTTTCAGCAACTTCCTGCTGGCCAATGATTTTTGCAGCCCTCTCGAGCAATCGCGAATGCAGGTAAAATACGTCTCCCGGATACGCTTCCCGTCCCGACGGCCTGCGCAGGATAAGCGACACCTCCCTGTAGGCAACCGCCTGCTTGGAAAGGTCATCGTAAACGACAAGGGCGTGACGCCCGGTGTCACGGAAGAATTCGCCCAGGGCGGCTCCGGCAAACGGGGCGTAGTAGCGCAGAGCGGCAGGGTCGGCGGCAGTGGCGGCAATGACGACAGTATAGTCCATCGCGCCCTTTTCGCGCAGGGTGCGGACTATCGAGGCGACGGTCGAACCCTTCTGACCTATAGCGACATAGATGCAATAAACGGGATCTCCGGCAAGATAGCCGGCGCGCTGGTTGATGATGGTGTCTATGGCTATGGCTGTCTTTCCGGTCTGGCGGTCGCCGAT
>CAKMNE010000073.1 GCA_927798505.1 uncultured Bacteroidales bacterium | reverse complement strand
GACGCAGATCACTGCTTCAGCGTGCTTGTATCTCAGGCCCAGAACAATGTGTTCGGTGTTGCCAATACCCCGCTCAGCATCGGCTCCGAGGGTGGTCAGCTGACTTTCACCGTTACCGGAAACGTAGATTACGAGGTTACTCCTATGGATAACTGGATCAGCGTTGTCAGCACAAAGGCTGTGGTCGAGAATACCGTTACCCTTGAGGTTGCAGCAAACGAAGGCTTTGCACGTGAGTCCAGGGTAAAGGTCAGCTCATCCGAGGGTGAGGCCTATGTAAGAGTTTCCCAGGAGGCAGGTGTGACAGATTATGTCTATGGCATTGCTGCTTCCTATTTCGCTGATTACTACGGAGTCGGCACTGTCAACTGGGTTTTCAACGTATACAACGAGGACTATATGAATGACGGAGACAATGCAATGCTCTATGCCCTCGACGTCAGTCTTCCTGCCGAGTATGACTTATTCAAGGTTCAGGCAGACGGAATCCCTGAGGGGGTTTACACCTTCAACGATTCTTTGGAGGGCTTCACTTTCAATTCCAACTCTGAGATTGCCGACGTTGTTCTGGGAGATTATGTCAGCATCGCCGATGGCGAAATTGCAGTCAAGGACGGAGTATTCTCCTTTACCCTTACGGATGATCTCGGAAGGATTCACAAGGTAAAGTGGGATATGAACAAGTCCAGAATCTTTCTTTCCGACCATTCCTATAACTCGACTGTCACCACAGACCACGAAGTCGCCTTTGACACCTGCATATATCAGGAGCTCGGTCAGTATTTCATCAGCGAAGGCATCGAGACATATCAGATGCTGGTAGAATTTGCCGACGGAAATCCTCAGATTGGATCCTCCGCAGTTGCCGATGGTACTGTAGGTATGCTTTTGCTCAGCTCAGCAACGAATGATTTCATAGGAACATTCACTGTGGAGCCTGTTTCAGAGCAGAATTTCACTCCGGGAACCATAGATGCATATAACAGCAAATTCTACAGTTTTGCAGGATACTATGCCCTTGATGACGGTTATTTTGCCCTGCAGGGCGGTACCCTTACCGTTACTGCTGATGGCGACGGACTGCTCTTCAAAGGTGAGTTTACCGATGACTATCCATACGGCGAGCCTCACAAGCTCAAGATTCACGCAAGGGGAGTCGTTGCTCCTGAAAAGGGCGTCGCTTCCACTGCAGTTGCTGCCAAGAAAAAGATTTCTGCAGAGCTTACCAAGGTTAATGCGCGCAAATCCAACAAGTACGCAATAACTTTATAACAGCATATGCTTTTTTTGCCGGGACACCCTAGGGGAGTCCCGGCATTTTTGTATATTTGTATTCTTGTGAATTACAACTATGACAAAGAAGACATTATTTTTCGTTGGGTTATTTTTTCTTTTTGCTCTTGCGGGATGCAATCCTGAAGGAGGGCAGGCTGACAAGGATTCGGCAATCACCAATTTGGGCGAGGAGCAGTATATGTTTCCCTCAGAGGGGGGAGATGCCCTCATCAGTTTCAAGTCTTTGTCGAATTGGTCCATTACTTCTTCTGAAGAATGGATATTCATCGGCCAGCAAAGTGGTTCGGCCGGATTTCAGGATGTCGAAATTGTAGCTGAAACCAATGAAACGGGAAATCCGCGTTCAGCCCTGATTACAGTGGCATCATCTAAAGACAATGGTTTCTCTGTTCTGGTGGAGCAGCAATGCAGCAATGTGTTCATCATTTCCGCCGAAGAATTGAGAGTGGGTTCTGAAGGTGGCACAGTCCAGTTCACGGTGACCGCCAATGTTGAATACGAGGTCACCACCGACGCTGAATGGGTGTCGGTGGTCAGCACCAAGCTTCTTGCGGATAACACTGTCACACTTGACGTGCAGGCCAATTCCGATGCCGGAAGAGTTGCAAAAATTAGTGTAAAATCCTGTGAGGGAGAGTTTTCGCTCAAGCTCATTCAGGATGCCGGTGCAACGGACAAGATTTCCATTGCCGAACTCTACTACTACGGAGACCTCTATGGACTTGAGAAGGCGGACTGGTCCATCACTCTTTACAATGAGGACTATATCTATATGGGAGCCAATCCTTGTGTCTATGTGTTCGACATTCTGGTAGAACCGGAGTATGATTTCTTCAAGGTTGAGAAGGACGGACTTCCGGACGGCAAGTACAGTCTCAGCAATAGCGGAGAGAGCTTTACCTTTACCGCAGTTAACTCCAAGATAGAGAACTGCATCACCGGAGAGGTAACATCCTTCACCGATGGGGAAATCGAAAAGAATGGGGATGAGTACAACATCTGGTTGATAGATGCCAATGACATCCATCACAAACTTCAGTGGACCATCAACCCCAACAGGTACTATGTGAAGGACAAGACCTACACGTCAACCGTCAAACAGGACTACGAGGTGACCTTCGCAAACTGTACCATAGCCCCGAAGGGGCAGTATTTCCTGGCCTACGGACACGAGACCTACCAGACGCATATCAAGCTTTCGGGCGGAAGCCCTCAGATGGGAACCGCATCTACGGCAGAGGATACCGTCGGCAGCCTGCTGCTCAGCTCCGCTACCGAAGATTTTACCGGTACATATGAAGTCCAGTCTCCGTTCAACCAGACCTTCGACCCGGGTACCATAGATTCCAACAACAGCAAATTCTACAGCACCAACGGATACTCCAATCTGGCTGATGGCACCTTTGTTGTTGTAGGAGGCACGGTAACAGTTACAAAAGACGGGGATGAGTATGTTGTGGAAGGTGTGCTTCTCGACGACTATCCGTACGGAGGACCTCATAAACTTACTATTCACGCAAGAGGAGTACTTGTTCAGTAATGAAAACACGTTTATCGCTTTTTTTTGCAGTCCTTGCGGCCATTGCGGCCTGTCAGCCTGCGCCTTCACCGAAAGACGAAACGGTGGAACTCGTCAATCTAGGAGAGGATGAATATGCATTCCCTGTAGATGGAGGGGAGGCAATAATCTCTTTCAAATCTTCGAATAGCTGGACTGTCAGCTGTGCCGATGATTGGGTTTTTGTCAGTCAGGAAAGCGGCTCAGCCGGGTACCAGGATGTGGAAATTTCCGTCGAGCCCAACCAGAGCGCACAACTTCGCACTACACTTCTCTGTGTGAGCGTTGATGCTGAACATAGCTTCAACATCACTGTGATTCAGGAAACCTCTCCTGTATTTTCAGTTTCAACCGACCTTCTGGAAATAGGTCCCGAAGGCGGTCGCTTGACTTTTGGTGTAAACAGCAATATCGAATATGAAGTCAGCTCCGTCTCCGATTGGTTGACAATAGAAGACAGTAACCCGGATGACGGCGTGGTTGAACTCATGGTGTCTGCTTATGAAGGCTCCGAAGACAGGACTGGAGGTGTCAGGGTAAAGTCGGCAGCCGGAGACGATGTATTTGTGAAGGTGGTTCAGGAGCTCTATCTCAACGACAAGGTTTACGGAGCCGAGTACTACTACTATGCAAACTACTACACCACCAAGGGAGTCAGCTGGATTCTGAACATTCTCAACGAAGATTTCTTCGAGCCTTATGGCCAGAATCCGAAAATATACACGATTCAACTAACGCTGGATCCGAGCTACGACTATTTCTATGTGAAGGACAACGGACTTCCTGCAACAAAATGCAGCTTGAGTGATGGGTACGAGCCATTTACTGTCCTTGCCTCCGGTTCTTACGTGAAGGACTACTCCATTCAGGAAAAACTCAGTTTCACCGAGGCGGAGCTCTATGAAGAAGAAGGTGTGTTGTGCTTCAGGCTTGTGGATTCAATGGGCAGAAAACACAAGGTCAGATGGCAGCACAACTTCGATACTGCCAGACTTGGCATCTATGACAAGAGTTATAGATCAAAGGTGAGCACTGACTACGAAGTGACCTTTGACGGCTGCAAAGTCTCTCCTGAGGGACAGTACCTCCTTGACAAAGGCATAACTACCTACCAGACTATCGTTTATTTCGGCTCAGGCCATCCTCAGTTCGGCACAACAAAAGCCGACTCTACCGAAGGCTCTATGCTGATCAATTCAGTGACTGAGAAGATTGAGGGAGTCTACACTGTTCAGCCGGCAAGCCAGCAGAATTTTGCCGCGGGCACAGTGGATGCGCTTAACTCCGCCTTCTACAGCACTTACACCTCCGAAGGCTCAAGATACTATGTTTCGGATGGCTATTTCGGATTGGGAGGCGGTACTCTCACGGTTACCAAAGAGGGTGATGAGTATGTCTTCGAAGCTGACTTTACAGATGATTATCCTTATGGAGAACCTCACAGGCTCTTGCTTCACGCCCGCGGTAAGATCGAGCAGAGTGAGGGAAGCTCAGTAAAAAGCATTTCTTTGAACGAATACAGGTTATAATGATGAATAAACACATTTCCTTGATTATTGCAGCGGCTGCATCCTTCTTGCTTGCAGCCTGCAACAAGCCTTCTCAGGCTGCGATTGAACTGACAAATCTCTCGGAGCAGGAGATTTTGATTCCTGCCGAGGGTGCAGAAGAGTTGATCAGCTTCAAATCTTCAGCCCCTTGGACTGTCACTTCCTCCCAGGAATGGGCTTATGTCGGTCAGAAAAACGGACCTGAAGGCTTCAACGACGTTGAAATCTATATTGAGGCCAATGAGACCGGAGAGGAGCGCAGTGCAGCCATCACCGTGTCCGCCGGGGCTGACAATAGTTTTGTCATTACTCTGGTTCAGCAGCAGAACAATGTCTTCAGCGTTGCTGAGACCAATCTGACCATTGATTCAGACGGCGGACAGCTCAGCTTCACTGTCAAGTCCAATGTCGAATACGAAGTCAAATCAGTCACCGATTGGATTAAGGTAGTCAGCTCCAAGGGAGTGCAGGACAACACCGTAACCCTTGAAATCGAGGAGAACAAAGGCCTTGAGAGGAATGGAGGCGTTAAAGTCATTTCATCCGAAGGTGAGATTATTGTCAGAGTAAATCAGGAACTTGGAATCAGCGATGCCATCTACAGGTGCGAGCATTACTATTACGCTGATTGGTATGGCAATGGCAAGGCCAACTGGATGTTCAATTTCTTCAACGACGGCTATTGCAACGGCGGTGATTTCCGCGCCATCTATGTATTCGACATAAACATCGACCCTGAGTACGATTACTACAAGGTACTCGCAGAGGGATTCCCGGACGGAACCTACACTTTGTCGAACAGCAAGGATGCTTTCACCTTTAACGAGGACGGCTCCTACATCGAGGATTACACCAACCAGGTGCTGACCTATTTCACCGAAGCCACGATAACCGTACAGGGTGATACTTACACTTTCAGGATGGTTGATGAGAACGGAAAGAAGCATAAGTTCCAGTGGACTGCAGATTCAGAGCACACGCTTCTCAGGGATGACAGCTACTACTCCACAGTCACCACTGACTACGAAATCACCTTCGACACCTGCCTCATTCAGCCGCTGGGCCAGTATTTCATACAATTGGGTTACAATACTTATCAGACCTATATTTCCTTCTCCGACGGCCATCCTCAGCTTGGCTCTGCCCACGTGGCCGACAAGACCAACGGTTCTGTTCTCATCAATTCCGAGACTCCAGACTTTACGGGAACCTTCGTCGTTGAACCTAGCAACCGCCGCACCTTGGGTCCGGGCACTCTGGATTCCTACAATAGCGGATTTGCAAGCTCCTATGACACATACTACTACGTAGAAGACAGCAAATTCTGTCTGGGAGGCGGTACCCTGACCATCACCCCTGACGGGGACGGCTACCTTGTGGAAGGAGATTTCACCGACGATTACCACTACGGCGAGCCTCACAAGCTAAAGATCCATGCAAGGGGAGTTCTCGCTCCTGAAGAGGAAACTGCTTCTGCTGCAGCTAGTGCTGTGACAATGCTTCCCAAGGGAAAAACACGCAAAGCCGTAATGCCATAATTTTGCTATATTTGTAAGTTATGAAGAAATTAACCGCAATTCTGGCCGCAATGGCCATCGCCGTAAGTGCATTTGCACAGGAGCGCCTTCCGGAAGCGCTTGCATCGCAACTCAAAGAAGGGGAACCTGCAATCATTTCATTCTGGTCCCTCACCTGCAAACCTTGCATACTCGAACTCAACGCCCTCAGCGAGAACTATCCTGACTGGTACGAAGAGTGTCCGTTCACGGTAATCGCCGTATCCATCGACGATGCCCGCAGTTCTTCCAAGGTCAAATCCTTCGCAGAAGGCAAAGGCTGGTCGGATTTCACCATCCTGCTCGACCCTAACCAGGAGCTCAAGCGCGCAATGAACGTTGCAACAATGCCTACGGTCTTCATCATTGACAAAGAAGGCAAGATTGTACACCGTCATATGGGCTACAATCCCGGCGGCGAGAACGAACTTTTTGAAAAGATAAAGGAACTCCAATGAGAAAGACTATAGTATCACTCGTCGCACTTCTTGCGGCGAGTTCTGCCTTTGCACAGCACGACGGCTATGTAACCGGAAGCATAGAGAGCAACTCGATCCAGTATGCCATGGACGAGGCCACAGGCGCCGTCCTCCCGAAAGACCATTTCGGGTCCAACAACTACGCCAAGGTTGACGCCTTCTGGGGCAATTTCTCAGCCGGATTCCAGATAGAAGGCTATATGCCTGTACTTCAGGGCTATCCTTCCCATCTCGAAGGCTTTGCCCTCACCAGTAAATACGCGGCCTACAGCGCCGACGGATGGAACGTGCGTCTGGGCAACTTCTACGGGCAGTTCGGCAGCGGACTGCTCTTCCGCAGCTGGGAAGACAGGGACCTTGGTTTCAACAACTCCCTCGAAGGAATAGACGTAGCATATAACTGGAACGACGCCGTTTCATTCAGAGCCATATGCGGCCGTCCTCGCCTCGGAATGGACGTCAAGGACGTATGGGTGCGCGGAGCCGACGCCAATCTCTCGCTTGCCCGGCTCGCAGGCCTTTCCGCCTTCGACATCGACCTCGGCGCCAGCTATGTGGACAGATACGAAGAGGCTTCCTGGAACCCTGACGCTCGCGCCAATGTCGGTGGCTACAGTGCCCGTGCCGGCCTCGGATGGAAAGGGTTCAGCCTTAAAGGCGAATATGTTACCCGCGCTTCCGAGCTGACCACGGAAGACAGCAAGGGCTCCCGCGCGATAGTGGGCGAACTGGGCTACTCCGGCCACGGACTCGGCATCACCGCCACCTTCCGCAAGATGTCCAATATGGTATTCGGAATGTCACGCGACTCTATGGACGGAATTTACGAAATCATCAACTACACCCCTGCGCTCACTCAGCAGTACACCTACTCCCTGACCACCATAAATCCGTATTTCTCCCATCCTAACGATGAGATTGGAGGCCAGGTGGACATCTCCTACAACTTCCGCAG
>CAKMNE010000072.1 GCA_927798505.1 uncultured Bacteroidales bacterium | reverse complement strand
ACCTGACCGACAATATTGCCGACCTTCTTTGCAGAACCGTATCCTATGAATACGGTACCCTCAAGTGCCTGTGCATCAGGCTCGAGTTTGATGTCAATCGCCGATTTTCCATTGACTGCGACCTCTGCGGTAGTGTAACCGAGGCAGGAAACTGTAAGAGTTCCCTTTGCAGGAACCGCGATTGTGTAGTTACCAAATACGTCTGTAAGAGCGTAAGTGGTTGCATCGCCCTTGAGCTGGACGGCCGCACCCGGAATCGCTTCGGATGTTGTCGCATCAAGAACAACACCGGAGACCGTTACGGTCTGTGCCGATGCAGATGCGAGGGCCGCAAAAGCCAAGATGGCAGTGAAAAAAAGCTTGATTTTTTTCATAAGCATTAATTTAACAATACACTATAACTGTTATTACATTAATTTCTAAAAACAGTCCAAGGGCAACAAAGTTAGAATTATTTTTTCTCTTTCCAAACTGTAAGCGAGAATAATTTGGCCCTAAAATAGCTTTAAACAGAGATTTGCAGCAAGAAACCAGAAAGCGGCAACACAGAAATACTTTGGAATTAAAAGTTGAAGTGGATTGTATCTTAAGAATTTGAAGTAATCGCGCCTTCGATTTTAGGTTTACTAACTGTTCGACAATTTCGATTGACAGCGATCAGAATTATGACCGTGATGCCACCTTGTCCACCGGAAGCGGCAAAACAGGGAAGGGCGAAATATTTCCGCGTCTTCAAGCAAAATGCTTATCTTTGTGGACTATGGACATCAAGAGATTCAATCTGTACAACAGAATAGCCGCGGCGGCAGCCCTGGTGGTTTCGGCAGTGACCTATCTGCTGACCATCGAGCCGTCTGCTTCTTTTTGGGATTGCGGCGAGTTTATCGCATCATCATACAAACTGGAAGTGGGGCACCCGCCGGGAAACCCTGTGTTCCAGCTTTTCGCGCGCATCTTCACCATGCTGGGTGACGGTGCCCATGCGGCGGTGCTGGTCAACGCCATGAGCGCGCTGTGCTCGGCGTTCACCATATTCTTCCTCTACCTTACTATAGTATGGTTCGTGCGCAGGCTCATCGCGCCAGCTCAGGACGGGAGCTACAGCACGGGCTCGGCCATTGCCATCTTCGGCAGCGGTCTGGTGGGGTCCCTCGCCTACTGCTTCTCCGACACCTTCTGGTTCTCGGCCGTGGAGGGCGAGGTCTATGCCATGTCCAGCCTCTTCACTGCGCTGGTGTTCTGGGCCATGACCAAGTGGTACGACAAGGCCGACGAACCGCACGCCAACAGGTGGATAGTGCTGATAGCCTTCCTCATGGGCCTGAGCATAGGAGTGCACCTGCTGAACCTTCTGGCCATCCCGGCCCTGGTGTTCATGTACTATTTCCGCCAGAAACCGGCCTACACCTTCTGGGAATACGTGAAGATCTTCCTCATAGGCGTGGTCATCCTTGCGGTGATTCTGTTCGGCATCATACCTTGGCTCCCTAAGCTGGCCGCCTACTTCGACCTCTTCTTCGTGAACACGCTGGGTCTGCCGTACAACAGCGGCGCCGCCTTCTTCCTGGTTGCGGTGCTCGCACTCTGCATCTGGGGCATGTTCGCGACCCTGAAGAAAGGCAAGGTGCTGCTCAACACGACGCTTACCTGCCTGACTGTCATCATCATAGGCTTCTCCATATTTACCGTGGACATCATCCGCAGCTGCGCGAAGACTCCTACCAACGAATACCAGCCGGACAATGCCTTCACCCTCGTGCGCTACCTCTCGCGCGAGCAGTACGGCACGACTCCGCTCATCTACGGGCAGTACTATGACGCGCCGTACGAGCTGAAGACGACCAAGTACTGGGCTCCGGTGGACGGCAAGTACAAGAAGGTGGACGGCCCGGCGGATGCAGCCTACCACAGCAGCGGCAAGATGCTCTTCCCGCGCATGTGGAGCAACGCCAGCGAGGAGCACACCAAATTCTATGAGGCCTACACCCGGGGCAAGGGCAAGAAGGTGGCCGGCTCGCAGACACGCAAGCCGACGATGGGAGCCAACCTCGCCTTCTTCTTCGACTACCAGATGAATTGGATGTACTGGAGATACTTTATGTGGAACTTCGTGGGTCGCCAGAACGACATCCATTCGCCTTCACCGGGAAACATATTCCACGGCAACTGGGAGAGCGGCATCAAGTTCATCGACAACGCACGCCTAGGGGACCAGAGCGAAGCGCCGGCCGTACTCAGGGAAAACAAGGGCAAGAACCATTATTACTTCCTGCCTCTGATTCTGGGCATCATAGGCCTTTGCTTCCAGTTCGGAAAGGACCGCAGGGGCTGCTGGCTGAACTTCCTTATGTTCTTTATGACGGGCATTGCGATAGTGCTCTACCTCAACCAGCCTCCTTTCCAGGTGCGTGAGAGGGACTATGCCTATGCAGGCTCATTCTACTTCTTCTCCGTCTGGATAGGCCTTGCGGTGGCTGCGATTTACCAATGGATCGGCAAGGCGACGAAGGGCAAGGGCAGCACCGCGGCTGCGGCCGCAATCAGCGTGGCCTGTCTCTTTGTGCCTGCGCTGATGGGAGCTCAGAACTGGGATGACCACGACCGTTCGAACCGCCGCACGACAGTGGAGCTTGCCGCCAACTACCTCAACTCCGTAGGTCCTGACGGCTATCTGATCACCCACGGCGACAATGACACCTTCCCTCTCTGGTACGCCCAGGAGGTGGAGGAAATCCGCACCGACGTTAGGGTACTGAACACTTCCCTGCTCGGCACAGACTGGTATATTGACCAGATGAAGTACGCGGTCAACGAGTCCGCCCCTATTCCTCTGTCAGTGCCTCAGAGCCAGTACCTGTACGGCACCAACGAGTATATTCCTATCATCGAAAGCCGCGAGGGCCAGGAGATGAACATACACGACGTGATGCGCATCGTGCGCCATCCGCAGCTGAAGGTGCAGCTGCAGAGCGGCAGGAAGGTGGATTATCTCCCTGCGCGCAAGATTGTGATCCCTGTAAACAGGGAGAATGTGCTGCGCAGCGGCATACTCTCCGCAGAGTTTGCCGACGAGATTCCGCAGAGCATCACCCTCACAATCCCTAAGGGAAAGGATTACATCACCAAGCCGGAGCTGTTCCTGCTCGATCTGCTGGACAACTACGATTGGTCAAGGCCTCTGAATATGCTGAATATGGGAGGGGATATCAATATAGGCCTCAAGGATTACCTTATGTACGAGGGGTATTCCTACAAGTTCGTGCCTGTACGCAACAAGCCTGCCACCCTGGAACCGGGCAAGATCGATCTGGATGCCCTATACCACAGGATGACGGAGGTTTACAGCTTCGACAATCTCGCACGCACCGATTATTTCGTGGATTACCAGAACCTGTACACCCATCTGGGAGTGATGTCCGTGCGTCAGCTCCACTGCACCGCGGCTAACGCCTTCCTTAAGGCCGGACAGAATGAACGCGCTCTCGAAATGCTTGAGCAGTGCGAAAGGGCGATGCAGGCCTACCCTCTGGAGTCCATTCCTATCGGATTCACCGCCAATGACTATATGGTAGTGTCCATGATTCAGAGCTATTACGCCGTCGGACAGAAGGAAAAGGCCGACGATCTGGCGCTAAGGATGTCCGTGGAACTGCTTCAGTCCGCCGCATTCTACGTGCAGTACTACGATTGGGCCAAGACGGAGTGCGAGGATTGCCTGAGCTACCTGTATCTGCTGAGCGATGTAGTCCGCGCAGGCGGAAATGCCGAGTTGGCGGGCGTGATTGACAAGCAGATTGAAGACGTTTTCGGCTTTACCGATAATTAACGGACTAGCCTTACCACTATCGAGAGCGGGAGATTCTTGCCAAAGCCATCGCGCAGGGCAAGTTCCCCGCTCTCGAGCTTGTAATCTCCCTTCAGGCCGAAGGCTTCCCTGACTATTGTTTCGCCGAGCAAGGCGCTGTAGCCGTTGGAATAGAGGTTAAGCACCAGGAAGCTGTCCTTCGGCTTGAGGATATGGTTCACCGTACTGAGCATTTCGAAGAGGCAGTCGTCCAGCTTCCAGCGCTCCCCGTCCGGGCCATGACCATAGGCCGGAGGGTCAAGTATGATGCCGTCGTAAAGGTGTCCGCGCCTCTCTTCCCGCTTGGCGAATTTCATAGCATCCTCCACCACCCAGTGTATGCCGTCCATACCGCTGTTATCCATATTGCCCCGGGCCCAGTTGACCACCTGCCGCACAGAGTCCAGGTGGGTTACGTCCGCGCCGGCAGCCCTTGCGGCCAGCGAGGCTCCGCCGGTGTAGGCGAAGAGATTGAGCACCTTCGGGGCCGGAACGGAAGCCGCCTTGGCCCTGTCCGCAAGCGATGAGCACTGACGGAATATGAACTCCCAGTTTGGAGCCTGCTCTGGGAAGACGCCTACGTGCTTGAACGAAGTAAGGCCGAGACGAAGGTCCAGGCGAAGGCCCTTCTGAAGACCGGGATAGACTATCCTCCACTGCTCATCCATGCGTTTGGCCTTGCTCCATGTACCGACGTCCTCCTTGCCGGCCTTGCCGAATCCGGCGCCGGGAGTGAATCTGGTATGCATCTTCGCATCCCACTGTTCGGGGCTCAGGGACGGGGTCCATAGGGCCTTGGGCTCGGGCCGAGCCATGATGTAGCTGCCGAAACGCTCGAGCTTTTCGCCGTTTCCGCTGTCAATGAGGGCGTAATCACGCCAGTTTTCTGAAGGGTACTCTACCATAGCGGTGCAAAGATATTGAATTATTTGCTAAATTTGCGGCCGTTAGAATCAACAACTAAATCTATTATAAGAAATGGAAATCAGAAACTACGACTTCGCTGGCAAGAAGGCCATCGTAAGAGTTGACTTCAACGTTCCTATCCAGGATGGAAGGATTACCGACGACACCCGCATCCGCGGTGCAGTGCCTACCCTCAAGCTCATTCTCGAGAAGGGTGGCGCGCTCATCATCATGAGCCATATGGGCAAACCTAAGGGAAAGGTTAAGCCTGAGCTGAGCCTCAGCCAGATCAAGGAGGCCGTTGCAAAGGCCCTCGGAGTTCCTGAGGTGAAGTTCGCCCCTGACTGCGCTCACGCAGATGCAGAGGTTGCAGCCCTCAAGCCGGGCGAGGTGCTCCTTCTCGAGAACCTGCGCTACTATCCTGAGGAGGAGGGCAAGCCTGTCGGAATCGACAAGGAAGACCCTGCCTACGAGGCTGCCAAGAAGGAGATGAAGGAGAAGCAGAAGGAGTTCGCAAAGAAGCTCGCTTCCTATGCTGACTGCTACGTGATGGATGCCTTCGGCACCGCACACCGCAAGCACGCTTCCACCGCAGTTATCGCCGACTACTTCGCAGATGACGACAAGATGCTCGGCCTGCTGATGGAGAAGGAGGTTAACGCAGTTGACAATGTGCTCTCCAACATCAAGCGTCCTTTCGTTGCCATCATGGGCGGATCCAAGGTCAGCACAAAGATTGGAATTATCGAGAACCTTCTCGGCAAAGTGGACAGGCTGATCCTCTGCGGAGGTATGACCTACACCTTCGTCAAGGCTCACGGCGGAGAAATCGGTTCTTCCATCGTGGAGCTTGACAAGCTCGATGTTGCTCTCGGAGTTGAGGAGCTTGCAAAGAAGAATGGAGTGGAGCTCGTGCTCTGCACCGATTCAGTGGTTACCAACGGACTGGATTTCGACACTATGACAGTCAAGGACGGAGCTGAAATCAAGGTTTGCCCTTCCAACGCAATACCTGAGGGATTCGAGGGTGTGGACGCCGGTCCTCAGAGCCGCGAGAGATTTGCCGCTGCCATCAAGGGCGCAAAGACCATTCTTTGGAACGGCCCTGCAGGAGTGTTTGAGTGCGATGCTTTCGCTGAGGGATCAAAGGCAATCGGTCAGGCTGTTGCAGAGGCTACCGCAGAGGGTGCTTTCTCACTCATCGGTGGTGGCGACTCAGTGGCTTGCGTGAACAAGTTCGGTCTTGTGGACAAGGTCAGCTACATCTCTACCGGTGGTGGTGCCCTGCTCGAGGCTATCGAGGGCAAGGTGCTCCCGGGAGTTGCCGCAATCCGCAAATAAATCGCTGTCAGAATTGAACGATTGGAAAAAACGTTTGGGGATGGTCTATTCGACCAACCCCAATTTTCAGTTTATAACTGAAGAGGAGCCGGAGCCACAGACCCTCGAGCCTTCGAAGCAGAGGCTTATTGTGAGCATTGACCGGAGCGGACGTGCGGGAAAGCAGGTTACTCTGGTGAAGGGTTTTGTGGGGACGCAGGAGGACCTTGCGGCCCTGGGCAAACAGCTCAAGGTCAAATGCGGGGTCGGCGGAACCGCGAAGGATGGGGAAATCACCATCCAGGGAGACCTGCGCGACAAGGTGACCGAGCTTCTGAAGGGTATGGGCTATAACGCAAAACGCGGCAACTGATGTTCCAGGATTTTCCAAACGGTCTTCTTTGGCTTTCGAGAGAGGCTCTGAGTCCCGCCTCGCCCGAACTCTCGTGGACGGACAACTCTGTCAACGGGATTCTGAGCGTGGTGTGCCTGCTCGTGGCTATGTGCGACATCAAGGACTTCTTCATTATCTGGAAGCCCCTGATGCCGGCACTCGCGAGGTGGAAGCCGTTGGTTTCGCTGGAATACAATATGCAGTTCTCCCGCACCCGCAACAGGCTTGCGGGACTGCTGTTCCTGCCTTTCTGCCTTGCCGCCGACTGGGCGGGGCTGACTCCCCTGCCACTGTTCCAGTTCGTGGGAGCATTGGCGGTCACCGGGCTGCTGAAGTGGGCCATCTCCCGCATCCTTTCGCATAAGAGGGTGTCTCAGGACAACTGGAATGCTGCGACCAACGCGGCGTTTTCGCTGTTTATCGTCCTGTCTGTGACTGCAGTCCTTACGGTAGGCATTATGGGGGCATTCAAGGTGGTGACAGATGTGGTCAGAATCGTATTGCTCGTTGAAATCGGCCTGTTCTGGCTGCTGTCCACAGTGAGGGAAGCCCAGATCATCAATTCAAATTGTGGCCCTATCCGCACTTTTTTGTACCTCTGCGCCCTTGAATTGCCGCCTTGTGCAGCACTGGCCGCTGCTATTCTGTATTTGGGATAAAATATTCAATTTTCGGTGGCAATATACAATCGGCTAATATGCATGCGTCCTTTGATGACGTAATACGTTCCCTTTGCAGTTGTGCAAAATCACCTTCCACGCCCATATGCCTCTGAGTGCGCTGGAATGAGGGTTGAAAAACTCAAAAATTTATTTGAGCTTTACAATATGAGGAAGATTCTCGGCGCATACCGATTCCACCTTCTCTATGATAGACTCGCAGGTTGATTTAGGAATCCTGATCTTGGTGCCAGCCTTGATTACGAGATCTTTTCCCGGAT
>CAKMNE010000071.1 GCA_927798505.1 uncultured Bacteroidales bacterium | reverse complement strand
ATTTGTCCGCTTCTGCTCCCCTTGTAGGACTTGAACCTACGACCCCCTGATTAACAGTCAGGTGCTCTAACCAACTGAGCTAAAGAGGAATGTCAATTCCCGTAAAAGCCTGCAAGCAATACCTGCGTTGCTTTCGGGATTGCAAAGTTAGGTATTTATTTTTATTCTGCAAATTTTTATTGCAATTTTTTCCTGTTCGGCGCAAAAGTTTTTTATTGGCACTGCTGAGAGTACTTGAAATGAACAAGGGGACCTGGCGTTTTGCCATGTCCCCGGAAAAATTGCTTCACATCCAAAAGCTGCTCACGCCTCAAACCTTTCTGCGAGTTCGCCGGTAAGTTGTCCAAGCACCTGGAAGTATGCTGCGCCATCAACTATGGTCATTTCATAAATGGTGTCGTCAACTTTGTAGAACTGCATGCCGTTTATGGTGATGGTGTCGTAGTCGTCAGGAAGTTCCTGTACGAGGGCGCCAGCCGGCGGTACGATTACGGTAAAGGAACCGTCCGCGTTGCGGGTGAAGAATACACCGTCGTCATAGAAGTATTCGACTGAAGCATCTGCATAGCTCTGAACAAGTCCAATCGAATTTGCCCTTTCGTATGACAGTGAAGCGCGGGCGCGGTTGAGGGCTATGTCAGCATTTTGCTGGGCTATCACTGCGTTGTTCTGAGCGATGATGCGGTTCTGTTCGGTAATCAGTCTTGCGTTGTCATTTATCGTCCTGAAGGTGGAGTAAACGTCGTAGTAAAATGCGAACCTGCACGCATTGTAAGCGAGTCCATAAACCTCAGGTGCGAAAATGTGTCCGAACGGCGGTCTGCATACATAGTAGCAACCGGCGTGGAGTCTGTACCAAAGACCGTCGCAGAAGTAGAACGGGCATCCCCAGTGATATACAACTTTATGTCTGTGAGGCAGATAGTTCACACGATATCCGTAGTAGTGAGGACCACCGTCCCAGAATCTGGCCGGCCTGTTGAAAGGCATCGGGTCGCGATGGCGAGGGTGTACCCTCTCGACATTGCGGTGTGCATCCATCCTGACTGAGGAAGGAGCGCCGCTGCCGTGGTAGTTGCGCGGGGCCTCTCCCCTGCTGGCTCTGACGGTGCTCGGCTGACTGCCGGTATTGCCTCCGCGCGGATTCATCCCCGCGTTGCTCCTGCTTGCTGACCTGGTACTGCCGGCTCCGTTGCGTGAAGCAGCTGCAGATGAGCGGTTTGCGCTTGAAGTGTTGCGGCTTGAAGCAGCTGAACTGCGGCTTGCAGAAGAGGACCCAGCTACACTGCTGCGGGAAGAACTTGCTGCGCTGCTGCGGGAAGAGCTTGCAGATGAGCGGTTTGCGCTGGAGGCAGAACTGCTGCTTGCTGCCCGGCTGCTGCCGGCTCCGCTTCGGGAAGCTGCTGCGGATGAGCAGCTTGCGCTGGATGAGGAGCGGTCTGAGCTTGCAGATGATCGGCTGGTGGTACCTAGACCGTTTCTGGTTACGGTATTTTTTCTATCCTGACTCTGAGCTGCTGCGGAACGGCTTGCTGCAGAAGAGGATGACCTGCTCTGAGATGCTGCTGCAGATGAGCGGCTGGAGTTTGAAGAAGCCCGGCTCGCTGCAGAAGATCGGCTGGCGCTGCTCTGCGATGCCGCAGAACGGCTAACCGGTGCAGAAGACCTGCTGACGTTTGCGGATGAACGGCTGCTGCCGGAAGATGATGAGCGGCTTGTACTTTGACTCTGGGAGGAGCGTGACTGTGATCGCGACTGTGCTGCCGCCGGAACTGCTGCCAGGCCGATTGCCAAGGCTGCAATGAGGTTCATAATGTTTAAGCGGTTCATAACACTAGGTTTTTTTAGTTAGTAAATGAAGTACTTGCGTGCAAGTTCTCTGAAGTCCTTGATATCCGCCTCCCAGACCTGGCGCATCTCCTCGACTTTCATAGCCTTGCTGAATTGCTTTCTAACACAATCCGTGCCACACACTTTATCAAATGTTGCCAGCCGCTTTTCGTTGCTGCTGAAAGGTTCCCTCCCCCAGAGCTCGAAAACCGCCTGCATAACATAGAATTGGGTAAGTGTCACAGGTGCTTTTTCGTAGTCCGTAAAATAATACTGTACGCCGTGAATGAGTTTGCCGGCAAGCCTTCCTGACGTCGGTTTATAGTGCACGGTCCTCCAGGAAATTCCCGGAACTTTATAACTGTCAAGACGTTCCTTGAGTTTATCGGCGTCCACCCACTCCTCCGCGAAAGTCGCAAAAGGCAGGGTATATCCTATGCCTATGTTCAGATAGTTGTACATTTCACCGCACAGGCCGGCGGCAGGGTAACAGAGTGCGCTTTCGGCATAAGGAATGTTAGGAGAACTCGGCACCCATGGCAGTCCGGTATCGTTAAAAAGCATCCACCTTTCCCAGCCTTCCATAGGAACGACGCACAGTTTGCACTTCAAAGGAGCCTCGTTGCCTTTCTGACCACGGTTGAGACCTTCTTCGTTTATAAGGGCAGCCAACTCCCCTACGGTCAAACCGTAAATGTAAGGAATCTTGTATTGACTGATGAAGGAATGATATCCGTCTTTGACACATGGACCTTCCATTTTGATACCTCCCAGGGGATTGGGACGGTCAAGAACCATCACTTCTATTCCCTTTTCCGCACAGGCCCTCATAACCAGTCCGAGCGTGCTGATGAATGTATATGAGCGGGTTCCGACATCCTGGATGTCATATATCATAACATCGATTCCCTCGAGCATTTCGGGAGTAGGCTTGCGTGTCGCCCCGTAAAGGGAGTGTACCGGCAGGCCGGTTTTTTCGTCCCTGCCTGACTCCACCTTGGCTCCGGCATAGATATCGCCGCGGACTCCGTGCTCCGGAGCGAAAAGAGCAACCAGTTTCACCTTGTTGGACTCGTGCAGTATATCTATGGTACTGCGCAGCTGAGAGTCGACCCCGGTAGGATTAGTCACAAGACCGACCCGCTTGCCCTCGAGAGTGTAGAATTCGTTTTCGACCAGGACTTCAAGCCCGGTTTTGACCTTCGGGGCGGCGTCGAGGCTGACGTGGGCGCAGAGAAGGCCGCAAAGCAGCGGGATGACTGCCGCAAAGAGTATTTTATTTCTTACCATATTGTGAATCAATTCTTTTCCTGACTGCGAAGGTGACAAAGACCGTCGCCAGGCAGCATATCATAACGATAACGAAAAATCCCGTGTAGCCGAGGGCTTCCTGCAGCCAGCCGGCAAAGATTCCCGGAATCATCATCGAGAGTGCCATAAATGCGGTGCAGATTGCGTAATGGGAAGTCTTGAAGCGGCCCTGCGAGAACCACATCATATAGAGCATATAAGCGGTAAAACCAAATCCGTAGCCGAATTGGTCCAGAGCGACGCAGAAATAGATTGTCGGCATATTGCTCGGCTGAGCGAGTGCCATATAAAGATATACAGCGCAAGGCAGCGCGAGACTCAACGACATAGGCCACAGCGACTTACGCAAACCCCATCGTCCTGCGGCGAGGCCTCCGAGTATGCCTCCTGCCGTGAGGGCGACGGTTCCGACCGTGCCGTAAACCAGCCCGCACTGGCTGGTGCTCAGGCCAAGGCCACCGTCCTGCGCGCTGTCAAGAAGAAAAGGAGTCAGCATCTTTACGGAAAAAGCTTCCGGCAGACGGTAAAGCAGCATAAAGACTATTGCGAGCCACACTCCGTCCTTGCGGAAAAAGCTTGCAAATGCGTCGAGCAGATCGCGGGCGATGGAAGAAGCGCTTTTCTTCTCGGAAGAGAATTCTGCCCGCGGCAGTATCAGGCTGTGATAGAGGGTGATGGCGGCAAGAAGGATTGCACAGGAGATGAGCGTCAGCGACCAGGCGCGGGGTATGTCACCGGTTCGGGTCTCGAGCACTCCGGCTATCACGACCAGCACGCCCTGTCCAAAAACCGATGCGATGCGGTAAAAAGTGCTTCTGATGCCGACAAAGAGCGACTGCCTGTGCTCGTCGAGCGCTATCATATAGTATCCGTCCGCAGCGATGTCGTGAGTTGCCGAGGCGAATGCTGTCAGATAAAAGAGTATGAGTGTCAGCACGAAAGGCGACACTCCCAGCCCGGCTTGGATCTGTTCGGGTCCGGGGTGCGGAAGGCTAAGGCACAGAAGAAGTGTGGCTGCAGCCATAACGACCTGCATGGAAACTATCCACCAGCGCTTTGTCCTGATTATGTCAACGAAGGGGCTCCAGAACGGCTTGATTATCCAGGGAAGATACAACAAGCTGGTATAGAGCGAGATATCTCCATTGCTCATCCCAAGGCGCTTAAACATCGTAACGGAAATCACGTTTACGATGAAGTAAGGGAGTCCTTCGGCGAAATAAAGCGTCGGAACCCAGAGCCAAGGTGAGGTTTTAGATTGCATAATTATCTGAAATATCGGTAATTACGGAGTCAGTATAATAATGGGCGAGAATCTGGCGGAATCCGTAGCCCTCGGACGCCATCACTGCAGCGCCTATCTGGCACAGACCGACTCCATGTCCCCAGCCTCGGCCGTGGAGCACAAGGGTATCTCCTTCCCATTCCTCTTCGAAAGCTGAACTCTTGAGACAATCCCTGCTGAGAGCCTGTCGGATAGCGAGTTCCTTGCCGATGACGGCTCTTCCCCTGTCCCCGACAAGTTCGATCCGGACTATGCGTCCCGAGTCACCCCTCTCGAGGGCTTTGAGCTCCCTTATCGTACCCAGGTCAAGCCCGGTTTTTTCTGCAACAATTCTGCTGAGCTCTTCTCTTCCGCATCTGTATTCCCAATTGTGAAAGTCCTCTGTTTCAAGGTCATAGTCATTGAGAACCTGTTCAAGAACCGCTTTGTCGTGACAGTTGCACCAAGGGTCGTCAACGCTCTGAAGATAAGGGTAGTCCTTGTCCTCCCAGCAGGCACTGTAGCGTTCCGTACGGCCTCCGCAGCATTTGGAGTAACGGGTATCGCAGAGCTTTCCCTCGCAGGTCAGCAGCATTCCCCAGGTCTGGTCAATTGCCCGTCTGCAGTCGTCTCCGGTGCTCATCAGGGTTCCCTGATAGCGTTGGCAGTGGTCATCCGCGCATACGTCATAATTCTCGTGCGCGACGCTTCCGCTCCTGCCTCCGGAGGCCAGGAACGCCTTGCGCTCCCTCATCCTCGCAATCACCCAGCTACGGGAAATAACCGCGTGTGCCTTAAGCAGTTCCAGCGATGCGCTCGGCTTCATCTCGGAAGAAATCACGCTGAGCAGATAATCTTCCAGACGTATGCGGTTGACTGCCGTAATCTTGTCTCCTTCAACGATAAAGCGCAGAGTTCCGGCGTATTTGAGCGTCCTCTTCCTCTCCCAATGGAAGCCTATGCCTATAGTCACGTCATGCAAAATGAAACTAGGCTCCGCAAACAGGGTGGAACGGGTCACGGCATCAAAATAGAGTTCATCATAGAGCGCTCCGTTGTAATTGATGCGTCCGTTGCTCCAGCTCACCTTCTGGCGGCCGGCACCGTCCGAAATTATTTCAAATTCTATTTCCTTCGCCGAGACAATTCCTATATCGATTTTCGGAGCCCGCCTTCGCAAACGATTGATTATCAACTGTTCTTTCTCTTTGCTTATGGTCACCTCAGAAAGCATTTCCTCCAGTTGGTCCTCTCTTGCCTTTTCAAAATCACTCTCGAAAGGTGCAACAAAGACCCCGGCCATATCCGCGGCTCCAGGACTTATCGCAAGGTGGTCCTCCCCTTCTGCATAATAGTGATGCGAACGGACGGCGCCGCGCATTATGACCATAGCCCGGAATTCGCCGTTACGGTACCTGCAGTAGAGGTTGAAAGGCGGTTCTTCGGTCATCTCCTCCGCCTCGCAGCAACACAGAAGCCTGTAGAACAGTTTGGTCAGCGACTTTGAGGTGTTTGCCTTGAGAGCAAAGATGCCGTTCGCGTAACTGTCGTAATGATAAAGACTTGCATCCTTATTGACTCCTATCGGAGCGGGCGGGTTGTCCAGAAACGCATCAACGGAGACGCAAAGCGGCAGGCAGTCGTTCGGAACCGCCTGGAAATGAAGATGATCAGGCGCCGATGCACCGCTTGCAGGACCGTTATAGAAAACGGTGAATTCGACATACTTCCTGCAGAAGTCGAGCATATCGGGCAGATGGTGCCAGATGGCCTGCGGGATGTGCTGGTCGCGGGCGATTACCAGGTGCTTCGGGAAAATCGGAAACGGGTTGACCTGGATGTTGTATTTTCGGTTCTTTCGTCCGTCGAACTTGATGTGGAACTGTTCCGGCGGCCGGTTTTCGGGACAGAGGAAGCACTTTCGCGCCGCAATGCTCTCCGGGTCAGTCTCGGCAGTGGTCGAAGCCACCCTGCACGGGTTGAACTGCAGCAGCACCGCCTGCCCGTTGACGGTCAGCCGACGCGTCCGCACCGTCTTGAGCGAGCGGAAATTGGAGGCAGCCATCGGCCATACCGACAGCTGGTCCCTGATGAATTTGCCAAGCTGTTTCATAGCAGAGCTAGAAGTTTATCGCGGTAACGGAGGAATTCGGACTCGAAAAGGGGCGTAAGCACTCCCTTACCTATCTGACTCTCAATCTCTTCCGGCGACCAGTAGCGACCTTCCGAGACCTCGTCCCGGTCCGGCACCGGCTGGAAATTCCCGACAATTGCGAACATATTCACCAGCTCGCGCTCAAGCTCCGTCTCCGAAATGTAGCTGTCGATGAATATGGGGTTAAATTCTTCCAGACCCAGCTCCTCACCGGCCTCGCGGAAGAGAGCTTCCTGGATGAATTCTCCGTAAGAAACGTGCCCGCCGACTGCGGTATCCCAGAGTCCCGGGAGCAGTTTCTTGCTGGCGGAGCGCTTCTGTAAGTATATCTGTCCGAAGCGGTTGACTATCTCGAGATGGACGACGGGATGCAGCGGGCGGAAGCACGAATGACAGTAGGCACGGCTTGCCTGGGCTATTACCCGGCCGTCGGGTTCGACTATGGGCAGCATTTCGCACGAGCGTGCCGCTGCGGCAGGTCCGGACTGTCCTGCGCTTCCGTTTCCGGCAGGCCCGGCCCCGGGACGGGTTCCATCCGAGTCTGCGCCGATGACGGGTGCAGTGTCTATTGGATATATGAGTTGTATCATTGTAAACGATTGATATATCAGTAGTTGATTATACGGAGCTCCTCCGGGGTATATAGCAGAGGATCGATAAGGTCCGGTGCTGTTCTGCCCAGAATCATAAAAACGGCAAGCGCCACGATAACAAGGCCAAGGACCACAAGAGGCCATATCCACCAGCGTTTGGACTTGCCATTATCGGGCTCCGGTTCAATGGTCGTGGCCGCCGGCTGCTCGGCTTGAGCGGGCTGAGCGGGCTGGTCTGAAGGAACGGGCTGCTCAGAGGGGCCCGGTTGCACTGCAACTTCGGGTTGCGGGTCGGAGGCAGGCTGCTCGGCGGC
>CAKMNE010000070.1 GCA_927798505.1 uncultured Bacteroidales bacterium | reverse complement strand
GCCACACTCACCAACTTCAGACAGATGTGACCAATTGATTTTTAGAGGAAATTTACGAAGAATTTTGCTATCTTTGCGCGATTGTGCTGTAAAGTGCAAAATTCGCGCCCCGGCCCCGCCGCGAGCGACGGAAATAAACAGGAAATAGACAAAATACAACGATATTTATGATGACATCAAAGGAAATCAGGCAGAAGTTTCTCGATTTCTTCGCTTCCAAAGGGCACACCATCGTGCCTTCAGCTCCGATGGTCGTAAAGGGTGACCCTACCCTTATGTTCACAAATGCCGGAATGAACCAGTTCAAGGACATCTTCCTCGGCAACAGCAAAGCCCCTTACAAAAGGGCGACCGACAGTCAGAAGTGCCTGCGCGTCAGCGGAAAGCACAATGACCTCGAGGAGGTCGGCCACGACACATATCACCACACCATGTTCGAAATGCTCGGCAACTGGAGCTTCGGCGACTACTTCAAGACCGAAGCCATAGACTGGGCGTGGGAACTGCTCACCGAGGTGTACGGAATAGACAGCAACCTGCTCTACGCGACAGTGTTCGAGGGCTCAGCCGAAGACGGCACGGAGATGGACAACGAAGCCAAACAGGCCTGGCTCAAGCATATGCCGGAGGACCATATCGTGCTTGGCAACAAGCACGACAACTTCTGGGAAATGGGCGACACCGGCCCTTGCGGACCATGCTCGGAGATACATATCGACATCCGAACTCCTGAAGAGAAGGCTGCGACGGGGCTGAGCGGACGCGAGCTCGTCAACGCAGGGGACCCTCACGTCATCGAAATCTGGAACATAGTCTTTATGCAGTATATGCGTATGGCTGACGGCCACCTGGAGAGCCTCCCGGCAAAGAACATCGACACCGGAATGGGCTTCGAGCGCCTCTGCGCAGTGCTTCAGGGCAAGAACTCCAACTACGACTCGGACGTATTCACCGGCATGCTCGCAAAAATCGGAGAGCTCTCCGGCCACCGCTACGGCGCCGATCCTAAGTCTGACGTTGCAATGCGCGTGATTGCGGACCACATCCGCACCATCAGCTTTGCCATTGCCGACGGCCAGCTGCCGAGCAACAACAAGGCCGGCTACGTGATCCGCCGCATCCTGCGCCGTGCAGTGCGTTACGGCTACACCTTCCTCGGCTTCGGCGAGCCTTTCCTGTGCCGCCTCGTGCCTCAGCTTGTCAGCGATATGGGCGAAGCCTACCCTGAGCTTGTCAGCCAGCAGAAACTCATAGAATCCGTCATCCGCGAAGAGGAAAATGCCTTCCTGCGCACCCTGGACCGCGGAATCAAGCTCATGGACGAGTACATGGCCAAGTCCGCCGACACCAAGGTAATCAGCGGAGTGGACGCCTTCGTGCTCTACGACACCTACGGCTTCCCGATCGACCTTTCGGAGCTCATCGCGACCGAAAACGGCTACACCATAGACCTCGAAGGCTTCCAGGTGGAGCTCGGCAAGCAGAAGGAGCGCGCCCGCAACGCCACCGCCAACGAGTTCGGCGACTGGACGGAATTCTGCGAGGGCGAGAGCCATTTCACCGGCTATGACGAGACCACCACTACGGGAGCCCGTCTGCTCAAGCACCGCAAGGTGGTGCAGAAGAACAAGGAGATGCTCCAGCTCGTCTTCGACCGCACTCCGTTCTACGGCGAGATGGGAGGTGAAATAGGGGACACCGGCTACATCGTTTCCGCCGACGGCGAGAAGATAGCCATCCTGAACACCATCAAGGAAAACAACCTTACGGTGCATATTGCCCAGAGGCTTCCGCAGAACTGCGAAGGCGAATTCACCCTCGTGGTGGATGCCGAGCGCAGGCAGAAAATCGCCAACAACCACAGTTGCACCCACCTCCTCGACCAGGTGCTGCGCGAGGTGCTCGGAACCCATGTTGAGCAGAAGGGTTCCTATGTCAGCGACAACTATTTCCGCTTCGACTTCAGCCATTTCGAAAAGCTCAGCGATGCCCAGATCCGCGAGGTGGAGCACAAGGTCAATGCCCTGATTCGCAGGAACATGCCTCTCGAAGAGAAGCGCGACGCCACCATGGCCGAGGCTAATGCCATGGGTGCCATAGCCCTCTTCGGCGAGAAGTACGGAGACACCGTGCGCGTGGTCAAGTTCGGCCCTAGCGTGGAGCTCTGCGGCGGATGCCACACCTCCGCAACCGGCAACATAGGTTACTTCCAGATTACCGGCGAGACCGCGATTGCCGCGGGTGTGCGCCGCATCGAAGCCGTGACCGGCGAGGCCGCCGAGATGTACTGCGAAGCTGCCCAGGAGACATTGCGCACCGCACGCGCCTTCTTCAACAACATCCCGGACCTGTCCGGCGCCATACAGAAGCTCATTACCGAGAATGCCGAATACAAGAAGCAGGCTGAAGCCTTCGCAAAGCAGAAGGCCGCCCAGTTTGCCAAGGATCTCTCCACCACCGGCAAGCAGGTAGGAGGCATAAACCTCATCACAATAGACTCCATCTCCGGATTCGACGACAATCCGACCATGGTGCGCGAAGCCGCCCTCCTGCTGCAGAAGGAGCTCAAGTCCACCGCAATCGCAGGATCATTCCTGTCCGACGGCAAGCCTCAGCTCCTGCTGATGTACAGCGAGGATCTCGTTGCCGCAGGCAAGAATGCCGGTAAGGACATACGCGACGCTGCTGCCTGCATTCAGGGCGGCGGTGGCGGTCAGGCCGGATTCGCAACCGCAGGCGGAAGGAATGCCGCCGGTCTCAAGGAGGCCCTCGGCGTGCTCGTAGGCAAAATTGTTGCATAACATCCCTCAGGCGTGAAGAAACTGGACAAGTTCATACTCTCGGCCTTCATCGGACCTTTCACGGCGATATTGCTCATCGTCGTGTTCATCCTGATGATGCAGTTCCTCTGGCTCTACATAGACGAGCTGGTGGGCAAGGGCTTGGGCTTGGCCGTGATTCTCGAGTTCCTGATGTGGGGAACCTGCACGATTCTCCCGTTGGCCCTGCCTCTGGCCACGCTCCTCTCCTCGATGATGACGCTCGGGCAGATGACGGAGAACAATGAGATGATGGCAATGAAGGCCAGCGGCGTGTCGCTGGTGAGGATTATGATTCCTCTGACCATAGTTTCCGCCATCGTCGCAATCATCGCCTTCTTCGTCGGCAACAATCTCGTGCCCAAGGCGTTCAACGAGATTTACACCCTGCGTGACGACATAGGCCAAACCAAGGAGGAAATCAAGATTCCGTCAGGTACCTTCTACAACGGAATCGAAGGTTACATACTTCGTGTGGACGACCAGAACAAGGAAAGCGGGATGATGTACGGCGTGATGGTGTATGACCACACCGACAAGAAGGGCAACAACTCCATGACCCTTGCCGACTCCGCCATGATGCGCCTTTCCAAGCAGAAGGACTACCTGATTTTCACGCTTTACGACGGAATCAACTATCAGGAGAGCAACGAGCGCAAGGGCGGTGAGATGGAGCACCAGCTCCAGAAAATCGCCTTCCGGGAGCAGCAGCTCATCATCTCCCTGAAGAATTATGCCTTCAAGAAATCGGAGGACAACCGCTTCGGCAACGCAATCAAGTCACAGAAGAACTCCAGCCTCATCAAGGAGCGCGACTCGCTTGCCCTCATTACCGCCAAGGGCTATGAGGACCATGTTGCCTCCTTCAAGGCGGACGGCACCCTGATGATGCGCGCGCAGCTGGATACCGCCTGGGAGTCTTCCCACCATACCGTATTCGAGTATGACGGATTCGGAGTATGGAAGACCCGCAACGACAAAATCCGGGCGCTTAAGGCAGCTTCCGAAAAGGCTCAGAGGATGTCCTCGCAGCTGACCAGTTTCAAGCACGACAATTATTCCGAGCACTTCTATCTGCGTCGCGCCCGCGTGGAGATTCTCAGAAAGTTCGCACAGGCCCTGGCCTGCTTCATACTCTTCTTCATCGGAGCCCCGCTGGGCGCTCTGATAGGAAAAGGCGGTCTGGGCGTCTCCGCAATCGTGTCGGTGCTGTTCTTTGTGCTCTACTGGGTTGTGGACATATCCGGAACCAAACTGGCCAACGACGGAGCTGTCGGAGCCGTTTCCGGAGCTTTCATTTCATCATTCGTACTAGCCCCTATCGGAGCCTATCTGACCTGGAAGGCGGTACACGATTCACCTGTATTCAATATGGATTCAATAAAAGTCTGGTTCAGGAAAGTGAAGAGCCGTGTGGCCTCCGTATTCCACAAGACACGTATCGTCTATATGGGAACCCCGGAATTTGCGGTTGCCCCTCTGGACGCGCTTGTGAGGAACAAATACAATGTAGTAGGCGTGGTAACCGTGGCTGACAAGCCGAGCGGACGCGGACTCAAACTCAACGAGAGCGCAGTTAAGAAATATGCCGTGGAGCACAATATCCCTGTGCTTCAGCCGCTCAAGCTCAAGGATCCCGAGTTCCTCGCACAGCTGAGGGCCCTTAAGGCCGACCTCTTCGTGGTGGTTGCCTTCCGCATGCTTCCCGAGGAGGTATGGAAGATGCCTCGCCTGGGCACCTTCAACCTGCACGCCGCGCTGCTGCCGCAGTACCGTGGCGCCGCCCCTATCAACTGGGCCGTCATCAACGGCGAGAAGATTACGGGTGTTACCACCTTTATGATTGACAAAAACATCGACACGGGAGGCATCATATTCCGTGAGGAGAGCCGAATCGGTGCCGAAGATACGGCCGGCGACGTGCACGATGCCCTGATGGCACTAGGCTCCGAGGTGGTGCTTCAGACTGTCGAAGGCATAATACAGAATAATGTGGAGACAAGGGTGCAGCGCAGCTTCATCCAGGGCTCGGAGGTGCTCAAACCGGCGCCGAAGCTCACCCCTGAACTCCTTAACATAGACTGGAGCGACACCGCCGTGCATATCCACAACCTCATCCGCGGACTCAGTCCATATCCTACAGCCTACACCATGCTGCAGAAGGGTGAGGACAAGCCTGTGCAGATGAAGATTTTCGCATCCCGCACAGTGGATTGCCCGGAGGGCCTGGAGCCGGGCACCATACTCAGCGACGGCAAGACCTGGCTGCACATCGTTGCCGGGCAGGGGGCCATCTCCGTGCTTGACCTGCAGCTGAGCGGCAAGAAGAGGATGGCAGTGGGGGATTTCCTCCGCGGCTTCCGCGATCCGCAGCTCTGGACTGCCCTGTGCGGTACTTCCAAGTCTGAAATCCAAAGATTGACAAACAAGTGAGAATGAAAAAATTCAACAGATACATATACAACGCGGAAACACTCCTGTACGAGAAGCACGAGGAGTCATCTTCGGCACGCCTTCTCAAAGTACTTGGCTTTGTTGCCGCTGTGGTTGCGCTTGTCTGCCTGTATTTCTGGCTCTACACCTCGGTGTTCGGCCTTGACCTGCCCAAGACGGCCTATCTGAAAAGGGAGAATGCCAAATGGCGGGCCCGTTATGAGATGCTCGGCCACCAGCTTGACAACAGGGAAGCGGCCCTGAACGGAATAGAGCAGAGGGATGATGATGTCTATCGTTCCATTCTCGGTCTTGAGACCATTCCGCTGGAGGTGAAGCAGGCCGGATTCGGAGGAGCCAACAGATATGCCTACCTGGATGAGCTTGGCGGAGACGAACTTCTGAAAAAGACCGTAAAGAGACTGGATGTGCTCACCAAGAGAGCCTTCATCCAGAGCACGGCCCTCGATGAGGTTGCAGTCGTATCCAAACAGGCGGATGAGATGAAATCCTGCATCCCGGCAGTGCCTCCTATTTGTCCGGAAAAGGGCAAATACCGTGTCTCAAGCTACTTCGGACGCCGCCACGACCCTGTTTACAAGAACAAAATAGCTTTCCACGACGGAGTTGACTTCGCGACCGGAAAGGTAGGCTATCCTGTTTACTCCACCGGAGACGGTGTGGTGGAAAGGGTAAGGTACCAGTTTTTCGGTTATGGAAACGAGATTGTCATAGACCATGGCTTCGGATACAAAACGCGCTATGCCCACCTGCATTCCATCAATGTGACTCAGGGCCAGAAGCTCAAGCGCGGACAACTGATAGGTCAGGTCGGCAACACCGGAAAGTCCACCGGACCTCACCTCCACTACGAAGTGATGTTCAAGAACAAGCCTATGGACCCTATGTCCTTTATGGATCTGTCGATGAAGCCTGAAGAGTATAATGCAATGGTAGCCAGCGTAAATGTCAAATGACCATCTTTACAGAATAGACTCCGACCTTGAGGTTCGCGAGTCTGTCAAACCGGGCCGCAGGGTGTTGAATTTCATCCTGAAGGTGGTTGCCGTATCCCTTGTGGTTACGGTGGTGGTCTATCTTGTCATTGCGGTAGCCGTCAATACCGATGTCGAGGGACGCCTCAAGAGGGAGAACAAGATGTTCGAGAAACTCTATCCCGAACTTCTTCCTCAGCAGCAGCTTCTGGAGGACGCCATCTCCAATCTCGAACTTAAGGACAACGAGGTTTACGAGGCCATATTCCACAGCTCCGCCCCGTCTGCCGACCCGATCAATTCGCTCTGCCTGCTGAGCGGGGGCGATTCCATTCCGAACACCAGCCTTATTGCCTATTCTTCGGCGAAGTCGGACCGGATGATGGAGGATGCTTACGCGGTGGAACTCGCACTCAGGCAGGCCCTGTACAAGGTTGCCAACCCTGCAACCGTGCTGCCGCCAATGCACCTGCCGGTGAAGAACATTTCCTTTACTCAGGTCGGAGCTTCGGTGGGGGAGAAGATTCAGCCCTACCTCAAGGCCTATGTGCAGCATGACGGTCTCGACTTCATCGTATCTCAGGGAGAACCGGTCTATGCCAGCGCCGCAGGCAAGGTGAGCTCGGTGGAGAAGACCAACAAGGGCAAGGGCAACACCGTGACCATCACCCATCCGGGAGGCTATGTGACCAGATACAGCCACCTTTCCACTATGAAGGTGAAGCAGGGCCAGAATGTCAAGCTGGGCCAGCAGATAGGAACGGTTGGAGCCACCGGCAATGCTTTCGCCCCGCATCTGCACTACGAAGTGCTCCTGAATGGCCGCATTATGGACCCTGTAAATTACATCTTCGCTTCGGTGGACTACGAAGAGTATTCAAATATGTTGTATATGGCTGTGAATACGGCCCAATCCCTCGATTGATATGGAAAAGTTGTACTATTCGATCGGTGAAGTCGCGCAGATGCTTGGCGAGAGCACTTCCTGCATCAGGTTCTGGAGCAATTCTTTCCCGAACAGAATCAAGCCGCAGCGCAATGCCAAGGGCAACCGCAAATTCACCCCTAAGGATATAGAGGTGCTCAGGCAGGCCCAGCATCTTCTGAAGACCAAGGGAATGACCATCGAGGGGGCCGCCAGGATGCTTGACGGCGAGGATAAGATAAATATGGACAGGGTAAAGGCCCTGGATACTTTGAAGGATATTCGGCGGGAGCTTGTGGAAATACGCAATTCCCTTAAATAATAGGGGATTTTTTCCTATCTTTGCGTCCCGCACAAAACGCAATAATAATCAGTAAATCAGATATGTCAGAGATTGTTAAAAACACAAAAGTCGAG
>CAKMNE010000069.1 GCA_927798505.1 uncultured Bacteroidales bacterium | reverse complement strand
AAGGGGTTGTGGCGCCGATGCGTGCAGATACGGCTTTCCAGACGCGGGAAGGCACTTTCACCTCCGCATCCGAGAGCGTCTCCTTGATAAGGAGATCGAATTTGTTTTCCATATCTTCCCGCATCTCAATGTCTTTTTCCAATCTTGTCCTGCAACAGCATCCTTGCCCTCTGGAGCTGCGAACGCGACGTTACTTCTGAAATACCGAGTTGTTCGGCTATCTCTTTATGGGAGTATCCCTCCAACACATACATATTGAACACAACCCTGAAGCCGGGCGGAAGCTCCGAAATGTATTTCAAGAGCTGCTGGTAGCCTATATTGTCCGTCGCGGAAGGGGTGTCTCCCTCCATATTCCTCGCCGCATCCACGTCCTCGCTCTGGCGCAGCACGTCGTGCTTGCGCAAGGACATCAATGCCGTGTTGACAAAGATCTTGCGGGCCCAGCCCTCGAAGGAGCCTTCGCCCAAATATGAACCAAGCTTGCTGAACAGTGTCACAAAACCGTCCTGAAGCACATCTTCGGCCTGCTCTTTGTTTCCCATGTAACGCAGACAGACTGCGTACATTTTGGGCGCAAGAAGGTCGTAGACAGCCTTTTGGGCGCGTCGGTCACCAGCCTTGGCTTTGTCCAACCAATCCTTAAGATGCGACTTTCTTCCAAAAAGTTGCATAAGGGCATCAAATCAATCTGTACAAATGTAAGCATTTAATATTATTTTTGTGAAATATGAAACTGCGCAAACTCATTGCAGCCTTAGCTGTTTTCGCATCGGCCTGGCTTTCAAAGGCTCATGAAGCGGATATTTTGGACATAGCCAGCCTCACCAGCCAGGGCAGTTACGAAGTGGCCCTGGACAGCCTGAGGCAGATGGTACAGCGCGACAGCCTGGATGATGCGGTGTGGTACTACATAGGAGTGTGCCATTCGCAGATGGGCAGAGGAACGGAAGCGGCAAGCGCTTTCCTCAAGGCTCAGGAACTCGACCCGAACAATCCCGACTACCGAGCTTTCTACATACTCGACCAAATCGGGCTTGAAGCCCTGAGCAGCTGGGGTGACTACGAGCTGGCGGCAAAGTGCTTCCGCGAATCGCTCGAAAAGCAGCCCAATGACATACCGGCTATACTCGGCCTTTCCGAATCCCTGCGCATGCAGGGCAATTGGGCGGGGTATTTCTCCAGCATACAGCCATTCCTGACCTGCGAGACGGAAGACGCCGGCTTTGCGGTGAACTATCTGAGTCAGGTGTTCAAGGAACTGGATGCGAGGACCTATGCCCTGTGGCATGAAAAGATAGACGCGATGCCTCAGACTCTGGCCAGCACTCACCCGCGCGACTCGGCAGCCCTGCTCTTCGCAGGGTCATGGTTCCTGTCCACGGGCCAGGACGGGAAGAGCATGGAGTATTTCCGCCAGTGGCGGGATTTGGACCCGGCGAACATTTCGGCACAGAACCTGCTTATCTACGCTACCGAGCGCACCGAGGGAGAAGAGGCCGCTCTCGCAGAATGCAGAGAGGCGCTCAAATGGGTCAGCGGCGCGAAGGAACGCAGCTCCATCTACTCTTCGATGGGGAACTACCTTTACCAGCTGGGACACGAGAAGAAGGCCTTCAAAAGCTTCGAGCAGGCCCTCAAGCTCAACCCGGACGACATCTCCACTCTCAACAACTATGCATATTTCCTGTCCCTCAGCGGCAAAAAGCTGCGCAAGGCCGAGAAAATGAGCCGCAGAGTTCTGGAGAGCAATCCGGACAACGACTCCTACCTCGACACCTACGGGTGGATACTGCACCTGCTCGGACGCGATGCGCAGGCGAAGCCATATTTCAAAAGGGCTATGATTTACGGCGGCAAGGAGAGCGCAACGGTGCTGCTGCACTACTCCGAAGTCCTGGAGGCCCTGGGAGAGAAGGACCTCGCAGACTATTACCGCAAGCTGGCGGAAATGAAAGAAAAGTGAAAGGAAAGGGTATCATAATAGCACTCCTGCTGCTCGTGACGCTTCCGCTCGCGGGCCAGAACAGTTCGAAGCAGAAGAAACAGCTCGAAAAGCTGCGCGGCGAGATTGCGGAGCTCGACCGTCAGATCAAGGCTAATGATTCGAAGAGTGCCGATGCGGCCGCCAGGCTGGAGCTTACCCGAATGAAGGTGGAGACGGGCAAGCAGCTGGTGGCTCAGGCGGGAAAGAGCTTGGATTCGCTCGAAGTGGAGCTGGAGCGCAAGCAGCGCGAAATAGACCTTGCCTCCGGCCAGCTGGACACCACCATGCAGCTCTACGGAAAACTGGTGCAAAGGGCCTATCTCAGCAGAGACACCAACATCTGGTTTGTATATATCTTCTCCGGCGAAGGGCTCGGGCAGACCATCCGAAGAGCCGCCTATATGAAAAGCATATCCCACAGCTTGAAGGCCCAGGCCAAATCCATCAGGGACAAAAAGGCCTCACTGCAGGAGCAGAAGGCAAGTCTGGACAGCCTCAAGGCGGATTACAAGCTGATTCTGGAGCAAAGGTCAGCCGACCTGGACGCGCTGAAGGCGGATGAAAAGGCGGAAAAGGATATAGTTGATGCCCTGAAGAAGGACAAGGAGGCCTACAGGAAAAAACTTGCAAAGATGCAGAAGGAAGCCGATGCTCTAAACAGGAAGATTCAGGAAATGGTGGCGGCCGAGGCCAAAGCCAAGGCCAAGTCCAAAGCCAAGTCAAAGGAGGATGTCAAGCAGTCATCCGGTTTTGCCGCAAACAAGGGCAAGTTGCCTTGGCCTGTGAGCGGGACTGTGGTAGGACGCTATGGCCAGCACTACCATCCGGTTTACAAGAATGTGGCGCTCCCCTTCAACAACGGAATCAATATAGCCACCAGCGCCGGAGCCGAGGTGAAGGCAGTTTTCAATGGCGAAGTGCGCCAGGTGGTGGTGATGCCGGGCTACAACCAGTGCATACTTGTGCAGCACGGCGAATACTACACCTTCTACTGCAAGCTCAAGGACGTGACCGTCAAGGCCGGCGACAAAGTGAAGACCGGCACTGTCCTTGGCCACGTGGATACCATCTCGGGAGAAACCCAGCTGCACTTCCAGGTGTGGAAGGGCACCGACTCCACAGACCCGGAGAAATGGCTCCGTTAATTGCCTAGGCCTTTTCCCTGTCGAGAAATCTGTAAGATGCCGCCTCTTCAAGGTGGTATGGCTCTATTTGAGGGGCACCCTCCAGGTCTGCGATGGTGCGGGCCATCCTTATGATACGGAAATATGCCCTCATTGAAAGGTGCATGGTCCCGAGTATGCGCTCCAGCGCATCACTGCACTGAGGCGAGAGTGGGCAGTATTTCTCAATTTGTCTGTTGTTCATCTCCGCATTGCAGTTGATGCTTTCCTCCCGGAAGCGCCTTTCCTGGATTTTTCTTGCGGCAAGCACCCTTGCCGCCACCCGCGCGCTGGATTCGGCCTTGGGCCCTCCCAATATGCGGCGCGGAGGAACCGAATTTACGAATATCTGCAAATCCATCCTGTCGATCAGCGGCCCGCTCAGGCGTCCCAGGTAAGCCATTCTTTGGGCCGGAGTGCAGGTGCAGCGGTCCCCGTCTCCATAATAGCCGCAGGGGCAGGGATTAGCTGCAGCCACAAGGGTGAACGACGCGGGAAATTCCACCTTGGTCCTGAGACGGGAAATGCTGACCTTGCGGTCTTCGAGCGGGGCCCTGAGGGACTCCAGCACCGATTTCGGCATCAGTGTAAGCTCGTCCAGGAAGAGCACTCCCCCGTGGGCGAGCGAAACCTCACCCGGCTGGACATTGTCTCCACCGCCGCCACCTATCATAGCCGCCAGCGAGGCGCTGCAATGAGGCGAACGGAAGGGGCGGCGGTACTTCATGGCACAAGCCGCATCCCCCTTGCCGGCAACGGAATATATCTTCCTGGTGAGCAAGGCTTCCTGAGGCGTCATTGGAGGGAGTATGTCAGCCATTGCCTTCGCCAAGGTGCTCTTGCCGCTGCCGGGACTCCCTATCATCAGCAGATTATGTCCTCCCGCGGCCGCTATTTCCAATCCTCTTTTGGCCCCTTCCTGGCCTATGATGTCAGCGAAATCCACTCCGGAGTCCGGGCAGGCAGACTCCCCCGCCTCACCGCGCCCGACCAGCAAATCGTCGCAATCCTCCGGGCAGCTGAAGATACGGATAACCTCATCCAGGCTCCCCACTCCGTAGATGCGCAGGCCGCTGACCTCTGCAGCCTCCAGAGCGGAAGAACGGGGCAGTATGCAGGCTCTGAAGCCCAGGGATGAAGCCATGTCCGCGATAGGCAGGGCGCCGGGAATCTGACGCACAGAGCCGTCGAGTCCAAGTTCTCCCATAATCAGGTACTTGTCCAGGTCCGGGAAACTCAGCTGCTCAGATGCAGCGATAATGCCGAGTGCAATCGGCAAGTCATAGCCGCTTCCGCTTTTGTGCAGGTCGGCGGGGGCCAGATTGATTACTATTTTCTTGCCCGGAATGCGGAATCCGCTTGAGCTCAGGGCACTTACCGTGCGGATAAGGCTTTCTTTGACAGCCACGTCCGCAAGCCCGCAGAGGTGTATGCCTATACCCATTGTCACATCGACTTCGACGGTCACGACCACCGCTTCAATTCCTATGCATTTAGCACCATAAACCTGTATCAGCATATCGATTTTTCAAGTAAATTTGTCATCCGAATGAAACACGAAATCATTATAGCTTCCCTGGCATCCATAGATGCCGCGGCAAAGGATTTTCTCCGGCAAACAGCCGGCAGAAACATCATCGCTTTCTACGCCCCTATGGGCAGCGGCAAGACCACGTTCACTACCGCCATCTGCCGGGCGCTCGGTGTAAAGGAAGATGCAGTCAGTTCCCCGACCTTCTCCATAGTCAACGAGTACAGGACCGCGACCGGCGAGCCTATGTTTCATTTTGACTTCTACCGCATCAACAAACTTTCCGAAGCTCTGGACATTGGCCTGTACGACTATCTGGACATGGGCGCACTCTGCATTATGGAGTGGCCGGAGAACATCGAGGACCTGCTTCCCGAGGATACCCTCAGGGTAAGCATCAGTGTAAGGGAGGACGGCGCGAGGCTTGTCACTTGGGAGGATTGATGCTGACCCCTGTCGGATACCCTTCGAAACCCAAGCCATTGATATTCCCGTTGTGCCATAAAAAAGCCTCTCCGCCGGCAGCGGGGTAGCAGGCTACCACCATATGGTCTCCCAGTGCGGCAGCCGCACTGCGGTTGCTTACAACCACACTGTCCAGAGCGGCAAGTTCTTTCATACCGGTACTGATTGACAAATGTGTGCATTGTTTGTCATAGCACAGCCGATAGGGTATCGAGCCTTCGAAATAGTGATATATGCTGCCTCCGCCGCCTCCGGTAATGAATGACTCTCCTTCACTGCAGATGATTTCCACCGGCATTCCATAACCCGGGGCGACCGTCGATATGACGGCGGTGCACCTGCCGTCCGGACCTGTGTACAGACGGCCCATCCTGAACTGGAAAGGCGGCACGAAAGCATAGTCGAAGCGCTCCTCAGAAGTGGAGACTATCCAGCCATCCTCCCCCTTTTCAAGCATCCACAGTTCCCCGCCGCTGACTCTTGCGTCAATCACGCTCAAACCATATCTGGGAGTCATACCGTGGGAGGTGCCTTCCTGCACGAGAGTAACCAGGGACTCCGCGCCTACGCTGGAGTCATAGATGCAATAGACATTGTCGCCATCCATATGCAGGTCCCTTGCCTTGCCGCTTCCTGATTTGAATACGGCTTCACCATTGAGCCTCATTGCAAAGCCCTCTCCGGACCTGTTGTTGCCCAGAGTCCAGAGTCCCCGCCGCGAGGGAATCAGTCCGACTATATATTCCCTGCCCTCGTAAGAAAACAGAGGCTTCCCGCCAAGCGCTACTGTTGTGTGGTCTGCGTATGATGTTGTGGTGTAGAGGCTGTCCGAAAAAAGAAAATGTGTGTCTGGGTCGAGCCCGATTCCGCTTTGGATATCCGGTGTTAAAGCAAGCATAAGAAGTGATTCCCGTAATACGACAATCTTCGCAGAATCGGTATCAGGATGCTCGACCCCACACACAAAGACAGCAGGAGACACTCCCTCCGGATCTCCATCCTCATCTCCCGACGTAATGAAGCCCGGATTGCCGGGAGTGTCTGTGCCATCTGTTCCTGACCTGCTTCCGTCACCTCGTCTTTGGCTTAATGGCGTGAGACGGGGCGTACAGGACGGAAGCAAAACGGCCAACGATAGAAACAAGCTTATGAAGAATCTCATGGCGCAAAGAAATAAAGAAAAGCAATCACTTTCGTCCCGCTCGTCACATATTTACCATTATTTCAGAAAGGATTATTTTTTGTCACGGAATTCAATACGCAAATGTTATCTTTGCCACGGCAATTGAAAAGTACTGAAATAAACCGCAAAAAATGAAAGAAGAATTCAACGTAGGATTGTTTAACGAATGCTTTCCTCCAGTGATGGATGGGGTGTCCGTCTGTGTTCAGAATTATGCATATTGGCTTCAGAAGAAGGTTGGTGGCGTTGCTGTAATTACGCCGAATGTTCCTGGAGCGACATACAATTACGACTACCAGGTAATCAATTATCTGTCAATGCCTGTTCCTTTCCGCCACCCCTATGTCACCGGTATTCCGGAGATTGATCCGAGGACTTTGCGCAAGGTGAACAGCAAGAGTTTCAAAATCATACACGCACATACGCCTTTCACGACCGGCGGATTTGCGGCAAGAGTGGCCAAAAACCAGAAGGTTCCGCTCGTTGCAACCTTCCATTCCAAGTACAGGGATGACTTTTCCAGAATCATCAAGAGCGATTTGGTGCTGGATGAACTTATTAAATATATAGTGGATTTCTACAACAAGGCTGACCAGGTGTGGGTGCCTCAGGCTTCTGTGATTGACGTTATCCGGGATTACGGGTTCCACGGTCACGTGGAGGTTGTAGACAACGGAAGCGATCTGGTGGCGGATTATCCGGAGTCCTTTTTCGAGAATGCCAGAGCCCAGCTTGGGGTTTCGAAGGATGATTTCGTATTCCTTTTCGTGGGTCAGCATATCTGGGAAAAGAATGTGCGCTTCATTATCGATGCTCTCGAGCAGATCAAGGATACCGACTTCAGGATGTTCTTTGTGGGGATAGGCTATGCGGCAGATGAGATGAAGAAGCTTGTTGCGGAGAAAGGGCTTGATGACAAGGTGACTTTTGTGGGCAGCATTACTGACAGGGAGAAGATGAAGACCTACTACGCGGCGGCCGACCTGTTCCTTTTCCCTTCGCTCTACGACAATGCACCGCTGGTAGTCAGGGAGGCCGCAGCCCTGCATACTCCATCCGTTATGGTGAAAGGGGCTACCGCATCGACTATTATCCGGGACAATGAGAACGGTTTTCTTATCGACAATGACCTGACGGATTTCAAGAATACGCTTCTTGCGCTGAAAAACGACAGGAATAGAGTGCGCGAGGTGGGCATTCGAGCATCACACTCCATCGTGCGCAGCTGGGAAAGTGTTGCCGACGAAGTTGTCGAGCGCTACAATGACATCATCAGCCGCAAAAAGCTTATCCGGGTTCTGTAAAGAGACAAAAAAAAGCACCTGCAGAAAAATCTGCAGGTGCTAATGTTTTGAAGTGGAGATAAAGAGATTCGAACTCTTGACCCCCTGCTTGCAAAGCAGGTGCT
>CAKMNE010000068.1 GCA_927798505.1 uncultured Bacteroidales bacterium | reverse complement strand
CGAACTGCTACCGCTGTTGTAGCTGCTGCGGGAACTGCTGCCGCTATTGTATGAGCTGCCGGACGAACGGGACGTGCTGCTTGACGACCCCACCGAACTGCCTCCGCGGGAAGTACCGCCCCTGGATACTCCACTGCCGCCCGAAACCGCAGAAGAGCGTGATGCTCCGGAGCTTGTGCCAGAGACCGCTGAAGAACGGGAAGAACCGCCTAGACCGCGAACCGTTCCCCTGGAAGTGCTGCTTCCCGAAGATACTGAACCCTGGCTGCCGCCGGACGGTGCACGGCTGATGAAGCTGCCACCTGCAGAACCGCCTGCAAGAGGGGTTCGGGACATACCGGAGTTGGAAGGACCGGTTATGTAACGGCTGCGAACAGACTGGGTTCCGTTGCGCGGACCATAATATCTGTTACCGTATCCATGATCCGGATGATGAGGTCCGCCTCCAGGAAATATTCCCGGATGATGGCCGGGATGCGGTCCCGGATAAGGACCGTAATGAGGGCCGTGCCAGAATCCAGGGCCATACCAAGGGTCGTAGTACGGACCGTACCAAGGGTCATACCATCCACCACAGTACCAAGGACTGTACCAGTCATAATAGAAGCTGAAGCTCCAATACGGATCATACCAGGTGCCGAGATGCCAGCGGTTCCAGTACCAGCGGTCCCAATACCTTCCGTATGAAAGCGGAGTGTACAGCCAAGGATCGACAAGATAAAGATTTACAACGGTCCGGTCATCCGAATCGCTGTATGAAAGGCTTTCGCCGGATGCCAGCCTGTCCTTTTCAATCTGTTCGGCTGCCATCCTTTCTATATCTTCACGGGACAGAACAGCATACTGTTCTTCCTCAGGTTGAGGAGATGTACTTCTATATATACCATCCTGAAACCGCTGCTGTGCAAACTGCGCAGACGAGCCGCAAGAGGCCACGGTCAGACAGACGAGCAGCGACATAATTGTAAATTGGCTCTGTTTCATATATACCTCCTGATAAAAATATTTGTATCTTTGTATCGCAATATTTATGCCGATTGCATAATTGCGCATACACTGCACAAATTTCAAATAAAAAAAGCAGAATTACAAGTATATGGCAAAAGAGGTTACAAAACGTTCGGAGAACTACTCACAGTGGTACAACGATCTCGCTCTCAAGGCAGACCTTGCGGAGCAGTCAGCAGTAAGAGGATGTATGGTCATCAAGCCGTACGGCTATGCAATATGGGAGAAGATGCAGCACATACTCGACGCTGCCTTCAAGGAGAAGGACGTACAGAACGCCTATTTCCCTCTGTTCATACCAAAGTCTTTCTTCAGCAAGGAGGCCGAGCACGTGGCCGGATTTGCCAAGGAATGTGCGGTTGTCACCCATCACAGACTGATGAACGATCCTGACGGCAAGGGTGTGGTCGTGGACCCGGACGCCAGACTCGAAGAGGAACTCATCGTAAGACCTACCTCCGAAACAATAATATGGAGCACCTACAAGAATTGGATCACCTCCTGGAGAGACCTTCCGGTGCTCTGCAACCAGTGGGCCAACGTCGTGCGCTGGGAAATGCGAACCAGACTCTTCCTCCGCACGGCCGAATTCCTCTGGCAGGAGGGACACACCGCACACGCGACCGCCGAAGAGGCTCAGCAGATGGCGGAGACTATGGTGCAGGTCTATGCTGACTTTGCCCGCAACGTGATGGCTCTCCCTGTCATCGTGGGACACAAGAGCCCGAACGAGCGCTTCGCAGGTGCCCTGGACACCCTTACCATAGAGGCGATGATGCAGGACGGAAAGGCGCTGCAGGCAGGAACCTCGCACTTCCTCGGGCAGAATTTCGCCAAGAGTTTCGACGTGCAGTTCACCAACAAGGAAGGCAAGCAGGAGTATGTCTGGGCGACTTCCTGGGGCGTGAGCACCAGACTTATGGGAGCGCTGATCATGGCTCACGGAGACGACAACGGACTCGTTCTGCCTCCGAGGCTTGCGCCGATTCAGGTCGTTATGGTTCCCATTTACCGCAGCGAAGAGGAGCATAATGCGGTCATCGACAAGATGGAGCAGCTCAAAAAGGAAATCGAAGCCCTCGGTCACAGCGTGAAGATTGACGACAGGGATACTCTCAGGCCGGGATTCAAGTTCGCCGAATGGGAACTCAAGGGCGTGCCGGTAAGGCTTGCCATGGGCGCCCGCGACCTTGCTTCAGGCACAGTCGAGGTAGCACGCAGGGACACGCTCACCAAGGAGACGATGTCAATCGAAGGCATTGCAGCTCACATAGATACACTGCTCGAGGATATTCAGCAGAACATCTACAACAAGGCTCTCGCATTCCGAGACGCCAATGTTGAGAAGTGCGACAGCTGGGAGGAATTTCAGGAGAAAATCAAGACCGGCAAGTTCCTGCTCTGCCACTGGGACGGCACGGCAGAGACCGAGCAGGCAATCAAGGAGGCCACCAAGGCAACGATAAGATGCATTCCTGTTGACAGTTACGTCTGCGAGGAGGAAGGCAGGGACATTTATTCCGGCAAGCCTTCAAGCCGCAGGGTAGTATTTGCAATTTCTTACTAGACAACTATGAAAAGAATAACGGTCATCATCTCAGCATTATTGATTTGTTCCGGCGGGGCGTTCGCGCAGGACGTGCAGAAAGCCGCCGAGGAAGCAGCAAAGGCCATGGCCGAGGCTGCAGCAAAAGCCAACAAGAAAGTTGACAACACCCAATTCTGGACCAAGGGAGTCGATTTTGACCTCGGATTTAACCAGACCGGTCTGTTCAACTGGGCGGCCGGTGGCTACAACACCCTGAGTCTTGCAGCGGGTATCGACGGCAAGGCCATATATACCAGGGACCTTATGAGCTGGAACAACCGTCTGCAGCTCAACTACGGATTCCTCTGGTCGGCAGACAAGCGCAACCTGCTTCAGAAAAACACCGACCGCATTTACTTCGAGAGCAAATGGGCTTACAAGACCGGAAAGAGCAGCACATGGAACTACACTGCCTCCTTTGACTTCCGTTCGCAGTTCACCGACGGTTACGTCAACTATGTTCAGGAAGAGGAGAGCAACAAATGGAAGGGAACTCTCAAGTCAGGCTTCCTTTCACCGGGCTACACCAACATAGCGCTCGGTATGGAGTGGAACCCGGTGTCCTGGTTCAATGTCAACATCGCCCCTCTCACCGGAGGTTTCACCATCTGTACCATTGACGAGCTCAAGAAGGGCTACGGTATGAAACCCGTTGATCCTGAGAATCTTGACGCAGGTTACAAGAGCTTGCTCTTCCAGTTCGGTGCCCAGGTCAAGTTAAACTTCAAGGCCACGATCAACGACCAGATCAACTACTCTACCCAGCTCGTGCTCTTCACCGACTACCTTGACAATCCTTTCCAGCACAACCGTGTCAACTGGGATAACAAGATCAGTTGGGTAGCCAACAAATTCATCAAGCTGAGCATCGATACCTGGCTGGTTTACGACCCTATCGTGACCATAGACGGAGTAACGAGCAAGACCCAGTTCAAGGAGTTCTTCGCTGTCAACTTCACCTACTCGATAAAGAGCAGATAATGTCTGTCCTGCTGGCTGTCAGCGGGGGAATCGACTCGATGTACCTCGCAAACCGCGCCCCGGAGTTGTTTTCCGGGGAAGAATTCTCCATCGCCCACTGCAATTTCCGCCTGCGCGGAGAGGAGTCGGAGGGCGATGAAGCGTTTGTACGCAGCTGGTGCGAGGATAGGAAAATCCGTCTGCACGTCGCGCACTTCGATACCGCCGGAGTGGCGCAGGAGCGCGGAATCAGCATCGAAATGGCGGCAAGGGAGCTGCGCTACGACTGGTTCGCGAGCCTGTGCGAGCAATTCGGGTACCGGGGAGTGGCAGTGGCGCATAATGCCAACGACAACGCAGAGACGCTGATACTCAACCTGTTGCGAGGGACAGGGAGTCGGGGCGTACGCGGAATGGCGGCCGAGAGTTGCAGGGAGTCGGGGCTGGTGATTCTGAGGCCAATGCTGGATATCGACAGAAAAAGCATAGAGAGTTGGATGCGCGGCAAGGGCTGCAAGTGGCGGGAAGACAGCAGCAACGGGGAGAACGCATATAAGCGCAATATCATTCGCAATGAGGTATTTCCGATTTTCGAGAGGATAAACCCGGGATTTCTCCAGACTCTCAACTCGGATATGAAGCGGCTGGCACAGGCCGATGACATAGCGGATTCGTATTTCAGGGCAGCGCTGTCCAAGGTCACGGACATAAGGGGGATAGTGATTGACAGGCTGCTGGAACTCGAGCATTGGGAGCCTGTGCTCTGGAGGCTGCTGGAGGAGCTTTCGCTGAGCGAGCAGACATTCGGCAAGCTCACCGCCCTGCTGCGCAAATATAAAAATTACCCCCGGGGCACAGTAACCGTCGGGGGCAAGGTATTTCAGTCGCCACTCGGGCAAGCCGTCATCAAGGGCGGAAGAATCTCAATTCATAAGGGATGCGGGCAAGCATCATCGGAGCCTTGAGTTCCTCCACCTTTTTTATCAGTGAGGATTCAGGAGCACCGCCAAACATGGTCATAATGCTCTCGAACAGGGTTTGAGGTTCCGGGTATGCACTTATTTTCCAGTCAGACAGCTCAGGGTTTCCAGCCAGCGAAGCAGCATAGGAAATTGCATCTGAGAGAGTGCCTATTTCATCAACAAGTCCTATATGCAAGGCTTCGACGCCAGTCCATACGCGGCCCTGACCAATCTCATCAACCTTGCTGACAGGCATATCGCGGCCCTCGGCCACTACAGAAGTAAACTTTTCGTAAATCTGCTCGACAGGTTTCTGCATATATGCCAGTTCATCCGCATCAAAAGGTCTCATACAGCTCATAAGGTCGCCGTGCTTGTTGGAAGAAACGCTCTGCACGTTGACGTGAGCCACGTTCTTGAGTGTCTTGCTAAATTCCGGAACGATGCTGAACACTCCGATTGAGCCGGTAAGAGTCAGGGCATCTGAGTAAATCTTGTCACAGTTGTTGGAAATCCAGTATCCGCCGCTTGCTGCATAGTCGCCGTACGAGGCAATGAGCGGCTTGACCGCCTTGAGAGAGTCGAGCTGCTCCTTGATCTGCTCGGAAGCAAGGACGCTTCCGCCAGGAGAATTGACACGGAGAACTACAGCCTTGATCTTGTCATCCTTGCGGAGCTTGCGGATGAGAGAGGCGTAACGCGCGCCTGCAACTTCCTGTGTAGCAATTCCTTCCACAATCTGTCCGTCAGCATGGAGCACTGCTATCGTTCCTGCCGGGCCCTTCTTTGCCAGCTGCTCTGCAAGCAGTGCGGCAGAGTAGTCCTGAAGTGAAATGGACTTGACATCCTCGAAGCTTTCCGCCACATAGAGGTCTGCAACCTTGTTGTAAAGCTGTTCGCGGGAAAGCAGACCGTCCACAAGGCCTTCGGCAAGCATATCTTCCGGTGATGCGAGCTTCAGATTGTCAATTGCGGAGTTGAGAGCGTCCACGCTGATGCCGCGGGATGCGGATATTTCTTCGGCAATCACGCCCCACATCGAGTTGACCATTGCGCGGGTCTGTTCAAGCGCCTCCGCCGAAGGAGTGCTTCTGATATAAGGCTCGCCGGCAGACTTGTATTTGCCGTGACGAATGAGCTGAACGTTGACTCCGAGCTTGTCAAGCAGGTCCTTAAGATAAACCATCTGGGAGCTAACTCCATTGATATTGATGAGAGTACCGAGATTGGAAGTCATATAGACCTTGTCAGCAACGGATGCAAGATAGTAGCTCAGGGTTGTAGGAGCCTCGATATAGGACACTACAGCCTTGCCGCTGGTACGGAACCGGGCAAGTGCCTTGCGCAACTCTTCGCAGGCAGTAATCTGGGTCGCGCCGTCGCTGCGGAGGTAGATGAAGCTGATGCGAGGGTCCTCGGCTGCATTGTTTATCGCGTTTACGGCATCGAGTATAGCAAGCTGCTGTGGCATTCCAGAGTCGGAGCCTATCATTTCAAACGGGTTGGAAGGAGTTTGCTGTTCTGTGATGCTCAGCGAGCTGAGGTTCACCGTAAGCATAGCCTTTGACGGAACTGCCGGCACCGACTCGCCCAGTGCCGCAATGGAAGAAAGGATGAGCAGAGATATCAGGCCGGATATTATCGAAGCGATAAACAGACCGCACACCACTGCAAGTGTCATTTTGAAGAACTGTTTCATACTTTGGACATATTTTTACAAAATTAAGCATTATTCAGCAATATGTTGTAAATTTGCGTGATTAATCGATACAACAGAAATGGCACAGAAACCATCCATCCCTAAGGGCACGCGGGACTTCGGTCAGAAGGAAATGGCCGAACGCAACTACATATTCGACACGATAAGAGGTGTCTTCAAGACCTTCGGATACGCGCAGATAGAGACTCCGGCAATGGAGAATCTCAGCACCCTGCTCGGAAAATACGGCGAAGAGGGCGACAAGCTGCTCTTCCGCATCCTCAACAGCGGAGATGCATTCGGCAGCGTGGATACCGCCCAGGTCACCGGGGATGACGGCAGGCTTGACAGCCGGGCCCTCTCGCTCAAGGTCTGCGAAAAAGGACTGCGCTACGACCTGACCGTCCCTTTCGCACGCTACGTGGTCCAGCACCAGAACGAGATTTCGTTCCCGTTCAAGCGTTTCCAGATGCAGCCGGTATGGAGGGCAGACCGCCCGCAAAAAGGCAGATATCGCGAATTCTACCAGTGCGACGTCGATGCAATTGGTTCAAAATCACAGCTTTGCGAGCTTGAGCTGGTGCAGATAGTCGATAAGGTGTTTAAGCTCCTTGACATACGGGTGCTGATGAAGATCAACAACCGGAAGGTTCTCACCGGTCTTGCCGAAATGTGCGGATACCCGGACAAGGTGGTTGACATCACTGTTGCCATTGACAAGCTCGACAAGATCGGACTAGATGCCGTAAAGGCAGAAATGATGGAAAAGGGACTGAGTGCGGAAGCCGTTTCAGCACTGGAGCCCGTGCTTTTGCTCGAGGGCGACACCGCTGCCAAGCTGGCAAGGATGCGCGAACTGCTCAAAGACTCCCCTACCGGACTCAAGGGTCTCGACGAACTTGAAGAACTGTTCGGATATATCAAGGCAGCGGGCATATCCACTCCTTGCGAAATAGACCTCTCGCTTGCCCGCGGGCTCAACTACTACACTGGCGCCATCTTTGAAGTAAAAGCCCTTGATTATCAGATAGGAAGCATTTGCGGAGGCGGCCGTTACGACAATCTCACAGGCATCTTCGGACTGCCTGACATGTCCGGCGTCGGAGTCTCTTTCGGAGCCGACCGCATCTACGACGTACTCAAGGGTCTTGACAAATTCCCCGCCTCGCTTGCCTCCAGCACCACGCTTCTCTTTGCCAATATGGGTGCGGACGAATGCGCCTACATTCTTCCGCTTGCCGCCGCACTCCGCGAACGAGGCATTGCGGTCGAGATTTACCCTGACAATGCAAAGTTGAAGAAACAGTTCGACTACGCCGACCGCAAGGCCATTCCTTTCCTGTCCATCAACGGAGGAAACGAAATGGAAAGCGGCATCATCCAGGTCAAGAACCTGTCCAGCGGTGTCCAGAAGTCATTCGACAGGCAAGACATTGAAGGAATCGCAGAATTTTTGAAATAAAAATTTGCAGTTTCAAAAATATTGCGTACCTTTGCATTCCACATCGCGGGGTAGAGCAGTTGGTAGCTCGTCGGGCTCATAACCCGGAGG
>CAKMNE010000067.1 GCA_927798505.1 uncultured Bacteroidales bacterium | reverse complement strand
TGCAAGGTCATCATCCCCGGCTGGCTGCTTACAGGAAGCCGTTACGACAGCCGCGAAGGTTATATTGACGCTATGACCGAACTCAAGTCGGCCAAGATTTACGAGTTCACCGTCAGGGAACTGGTTGAAGACACCGCCTTGTGGCAGATGGAAAGACTCAAGGAGAAGATGGGAGACGACTGGGAGAGGGCTGATTCACTCGCAGAGGGAGTTTACTATGTTCAGGACCAGCCATCCGACAAGCCAGACACCACCTTCGCCAGCGGCAACTCGGTATATATCAACTACATCTGCCGCCGTATCGACGGCACTGGAGTAGATACCAACATCGCTGACTCAGCCAAGGTGTTCGGTTGCTACAGTTCAAGTTCCACCTACGAGCCTGTACTCATCAACTGGGCTGACACTGCAACTGAAATCACAATGACCAGCAACAAGAGCAACGTTATTTCCGGCTTCGCGATGGGAATCTTCAATATGCGCCCGCACGAAAAGGGCAGGGTTTATATGACCTCCGACTACGCCTACGGCAGTTCAGGTTCAGGCAGCCACATCCCGGGCTTCTGTCCTATTTATTTCGAATTGGAGTTTGTTGATGAGCCAGAAGACGAATAAGGGAGCTGCCCCTACAGAACTCGGTTCGGAGAAAATCGGCAAACTGCTTGCCAAATATGCGATTCCCGGCATCATAGCGATGACCGCATCCTCGCTTTACAATATGGTGGACAGCATCTTTATCGGCCATATTGAAGGAGTGGGTGCGCTGGCCATATCGGCCCTGGGAGTCACCTTCCCGCTGATGAACCTCAGCACAGCCTTCGGCACTCTCGTCGGCGTGGGTTCGTCCACAATGATTTCCGTCCTGCTGGGACAGAAGAACTATGAAAGCGCGAACAAGGTACTGCGCAACACTGTTACCCTCAACACCATCATAGGTCTGCTGTTTATGGCAATAGTCCTGGCATTTCTTGAGCCTATCCTCAGATTCTTCGGAGCCTCGGATGTCACCTTGCCCTACGCTATGGAGTACACCACCATCATCCTCATAGGCAATGTGGTTACCCATCTGTATTTCGGACTGAACACCCTTATCAGGGCATCCGGCAATCCCAAGACCGCGATGGGCCTGACCATCTTTACGGTTAGCTCTAATGCCCTTCTCGACCCGATTTTCATTTTCGGGCTGAACCTTGGCATCAAGGGAGCGGCGATAGCCACCGTGCTCTGCCAGCTGATGGCCCTGTGCTACACTTTGTTATTCTTCTCCCGGAAGAACAACATTATTCACTTCGGAAAGAAGGTGTTCGAACTGGAATGGGATATTGCGAAGTCCTCCCTGAGCATAGGAATGGGACCTTTCCTGATGAATGCCGCAGCCTGCATAGTGAACCTGTTCATCAACCAGCAGCTGTTCAAGTACGGCGGAGACCTCTCTATCGGGGCCTACGGACTTGCCAACCGGCTTACCTTCTTCTTTCTGATGATCAATATGGGTCTCAACCAGGGCATGCAGCCTATTGCGGGATACAATTTCGGTGCAAAACAGTACTCTAGAGTAAAGGAGGTATTCTGGGCCACAGCCAAGTGGATGACTTTGGTAGCCATTCTCTGCTTCATCGTTTCCGAGTTCCTGCCCGAGCCAGCCATCAGGATTTTCACGAACGACCCCGAGCTTATCAGCAGGTCAGTGAATGGCATCCGGCTTATGAATATAGCCGTATTCGTGGTTGGCTTCGGTATGGCGGCCGGCAATCTGTTCCAGTGCCTCGGAATGGTAAAGACAAGCATATTCCTTTCCCTTACCAGGCAGTTGCTGTTTTTGGTTCCATTGCTCTATATACTTCCGCTGCTGCTGGGAGAGAGCGGAGTGTGGTACAGTTTCCCTATTTCAGATACTATCTCTACTTTCGTTGCCTTGTTCTTCGTGCTTAGGTTGTTCCGTAAGTTCGGCAAGATGAAGGATGGTGATGACCCATCCATTCTCGGAGGCGCAATAAAATAGAATTATGGAGGAGAAGAAAACAATCATCACTGTCGGCAGACAGTTCGGAAGCGGCGGCCTGGCTGTCGCAAAGGAGCTTGGCAGAATCCTTGATATTCCTGTCTATGACGGAGAGCTGCTTGAAGAGGCCGCCCGCAAAAGCGGACTGGCTGAGCAGTTGTTCAACAGCAACGATGAGAAGCGCCGCTACTGGAACTTTGGCGGAGGACTTGATGATGCCTACATTTTCAAGTTCCAGAGCGATGCAATAAGGACATTGGCCGCGCAAGGATCTGCCATTTTCGTAGGAAGGTGCTCCAACCATGTGCTCAAGGATATGAAGAGCATCAACATCTTCATCAGCGCACCTTTCGAGTTTCGTGTCAGGGAGGTTGCCGGGCGGGAGGGCATCAGCGAAACCGAAGCCGAGCGCAAGGTGAGCCGCATAGACCGCGAAAGGGCTGATTACTACAATTACCTGTCTCTTGGCAAATGGGGCGCCGCCAAGGAATACCACCTCTGCATCGACGCCTCGATTCTTGGCATCAAAAAAACCGCAGAACTCATCTGCGGCTTTGTCAAAAGTATTGAATAAATCGTAAGTACTACTTCGCGTCCATAGCCTGGCAGGCGGTGATGGCGACCATCTTGTAGATGTCATCCACCGAGCAGCCGCGGCTGAGGTCATTGACCGGACGGGCAATTCCCTGAAGGATAGGTCCGATGGCATCGGCATTGCCGAGCCTCTGAACCAGTTTGTATGCGATGTTTCCCACCTCCAGATTAGGAACCACAAGGACATTGGCCTTGCCGGCAATCTCGGAACCCGGGCACTTCTTCTCTCCCACTGAAGGAACGAGAGCGGCATCAGCCTGAAGTTCACCGTCAATCTTGAGCTGAGGGTTGAGTTGCTTGGCAAGAGCGGTAGCCTCTACCACCTTGTCCACCACCTCGTGCTTTGCACTTCCCTTGGTAGAGAAAGAAAGCATAGCCACGCGAGGCTCTGCAAAGCCTGCAACGCTCTTGGCTGTCTGCGCTGTGCACACTGCAATCTGAGCCAGCTGATTGGCATCAGGAGCAGGGGTCACTGCAACATCTCCCATCACAATAACACCATCCTCGCCGTACTGAGGAGTCTGGGTAATCATCAGCATTGCTCCGCTAACGCAGCTAATGCCCGGAGCGCACTTGATAATCTGAAGTGCAGGACGCAGGGTGTCTCCCGTGGTGGAAAGAGCTCCGCTGATCTGTCCGTCGGCATCTCCGCTCTTGATTATGAGACATCCGAAATACAGAGGGTTGGTCTTCACCAGTTTCTCGGCCTGCTCCGGGGTCATTCCCTTGTTCTTGCGCAGCTCATAGAGCAGATTGATGTACTCTGCAGTTTTCTCTGACGTAGCAGGGTCGATGATGGTAGCCTTCTCTATATTCTTGAGGCCGAGCTTAGAAGCCAAAGCGAGAATCTCCTCACGGTTTCCGATGAGGATAATGTCTGCAAGCTCGTCGGCAAGGGCTCGGTCTGCCGCCTTGATGGTGCGCTCCTCGAGTGACTCCGGGAGCACAATGCGCTGCCTGTTGGACTTGGCGCGCGCGATTATCTGGTCAATCAGTGCCATATATTTGTAATGTTAACTATTCTGAACCAGGTGCATGGTGTCACGTGCAATCATCAGCTCCTCATCGGTAGGGATGACAGCCACCTTTATGGATGAATCCGGAGTGGAAATCATAACCTCCTCTCCCCTCTTGACATTGGCCTCGTCGTCAATCTTAACGCCCAGCCAGCTGAACATCCCGCTCACACGCTTGCGCAGCCAAGGATTGTTCTCCGCAACTCCGGCGGTGAACACGATAAGGTCAGCTCCGCCCATCTCCGCCATGTAACCGGCAACGAGCTTGGTGATGTCAAGCACCAGCTTGTCCATCACAAGTTTGCAGCGCTCATCGCCTTCCTGCTCTGCGATGTCCACTATGTCGCGCATATCCGAGCTTCTGCCGCTCAGACCGAGGAATCCGGACTTCTTGTTCATCAGATCTGTCATCTGATCGGGAGTCAGGCCCTCCTTCTTCATCAGGTATGGAACAATGCTGGCGTCAATATTGCCGCAACGGGTACCCATAATCATACCCTCAAGCGGGGTGAATCCCATTGAAGTGTCTATGCATTTGCCGTTCCTTACGGCAGTAACAGAGCTTCCGTTTCCGATGTGGCAGGTTATGATTCTGCTGTTCCCCAGTTCAAGGCCGGCGAACTGCGCACCGCGCTGGCTTACATACATATGGGAAGTTCCGTGAGCTCCGTAGCGGCGTACGCGGTACTTCTCGTAGCACTCGTAAGGGAGTGCGTACATGTAGGCGGCAGGGGCCATGGTCTGATGGAAGGCAGTATCGAATACCACCGCCTGAGGCACGGCCGGAAGCACTTTCTCCACCGCACGTATTCCCAGGATATGGGCAGGGTTGTGGAGTGGCGCGAAGTCGCAGCATATGCCTATTTTCTCCATTACATCCTCATCGACGAGCACAGAATGCCCGAAGAAGTCGGCACCTTGCACAATGCGGTGTCCCACAGCGTCGATTTCGTTGAAATCGCTGATTACTCCCACCTCAGGGTCGGAGAGTATGCCAAGCACAAGCTGCATTCCAAGGGTGTGGTCAGGGACCGGCTGCATCCTTACTACAGGCTGTTTTCCTGTAGGCTTGTGAGTGAGCTTGCTGTCCGGGAGGGCTATTTTTTCGAGAATACCTTTTGCGAGAAGGGTGTAATCTTCGTCGCTGCGCATATCAAGCAACTGATACTTGATAGACGAACTTCCACAATTGATGACAAGAATTTTCATAACGGGCGCAAATTTAGTAAAAAAAGCCTTACCTTAGCACCAAACTTGGACTGACTATGGAAAGCAATCTTTCAATCTCAGTTTCAATCCCATTCACTTGCGGAGTCGCTCTTGCAGCCGTGCTTGCAGGGGCGGGACTCAGTGTCCCGGCGGCAGGGAGCGCGAGCTGCGCGCTGTGCGCTGCGCTGCTGACGCTTTGCGCTGTCTCGCGAAAATGGGAGCGGGTGCTGCTGGCCATGCTGCTCGCTTCGGCAGGAGCCTTCTGCTACTTCAGCGCACAGCTCGGCTCCCCTGCCGCTCCGGGGCCTTCGCCGTGGCTGGAGAAGCTGCTGGCGGAACTGCGCGGACACATAGGCTCCATCCCATTCAAAGAAGATGGTACTTCCGCCCTGCTGGAAGCACTGATGACCGGGGACAAGAGCGCCCTGCCGTCCGGGGTATTGGAGAACTTCCGCAAGGCAGGAGCTTCGCACCTTCTGGCGCTTTCAGGCCTGCACCTGGGAGTGCTGGCAGGCTTTCTCAACGCAATCCTGAGCGTGCTTGGCAAATCCAAGGCGGCCGAGGCCCTGAGGTACAGCCTGGTGATTGGAGCCAGCGCCTTCTACACTCTGCTCTGCGGAGCTTCGCCTTCGCTAGTAAGGGCACTGCTCTTCATTGTATTCGCATCACTTTCCAAACTCTTCCCCCACAGACATCCGGAAAAGGGAGGAATACTGTGCACCGCACTTACCTTGCAGCTTGCATTTGACCCGCTGTGCATCACTTCCCTGGCCTTCCAGATGTCCTACCTTGCGGTGGCGGGAATAGTGTTCATCCAGCCTGTTCTTGAAGGCTGGTATCCGGAAGACAGCAAAATTGCAAAATGGGATCCTCTGAGAAAGATATGGAAGATGCTTACCCTGGGCATAAGCTGCCAGATTACCACCGCTCCACTTGCCTGGCTTCGCTTTCACACTTTCCCGGTCTTCTTCCTGCTGACCAACCTTCTGGCAATGCCAATCTGCGAGCTGCTGATGGTGGTGGCGGCCCTGACTCTGATGGGGTTCAGTTTTTGCGTGGATCTATGCGACCGGCTTGCGCAATTGCTGTTGAAGGTGCTTGAGATTATCGCAAGCCTTTGATTATTTGACGCAGCGGATCTGTGCGGCAAAATCCGTAGGGCTAGGATTGTCCCATACATTGATTCGGGGAGCTGCCACATAGATGTAGCAGCAAACCGGAGAGCCTGCATTGTCAGCCCAATAGAAGGCATAGTCATTGAAGCCCGTGAAATCATAGGCATCATCTACAATGGTGGCGTATCCGAATGGGAAAGCGAAGAAACGCTTGGCATTGGTCACTTTGACATCCGGCCAGAATTCCCAAAGGCGTACTCCGTTGTAGTACGCGTCACACATCAGGTCTCCGGCCTGGTCTCCGATTGCATTCCATTCGTCCAGACTTGGAAGATGCCAGCCTTCCGGACAGGCTCTCTGAGCTTCTTCCCAGGTATAGAATCCGCCGAAAATATCCTCTGCAGCCGAAGCGTCCATATACGGACGGCCGAAGCTGTAGTTTTCTTCCTCATCTGTCTCAAAGTAGGCAAGATTGTCGGAAAACCATTTCTGGCCACCGATTGTGGTGTAGTGGTAGCGCTTTGCATCGCGCGAATCGTGGTGCGAGGTAAGATTCTTCTTGTTTGCACCGGTGATGGACTTGTCACTGACTACTGTTGTGGTCAGGGCAACTGTCTTGGTGTAATAGCCGGTGGCGGTAGCCTTGGCGGTAAGGGTGAATTCACCTATGATATCCGGGACTACCAGATGGTAGGTAGAGACAGTGTCGGTCTGGTCCGTGTCCGAAGTTGTATATGTGTACACTATTTCAATGGAGTCGTCCGTTTCATCCTCAGGGAAGGAAATGCCTTCGCTCACAAAGTCAAACTCATCACCCGGATTCACGAAAGCGGGAAGTTCACCTACTTCCAAAGTACCGGAAAGGGATTTGTATGTTGAAGTGGAATCATCTTCCTTTTTGCAGGCGGCTGCAATAGCACAAATTGCGAGCGCCGTAAGAAGTGTTTTTGATAATTTCATCTGTGTCATTCGTTATATCTTGCAAATATGGCGAAATTAGTGGAAATTTCACTTAATTTTGTGCAAATACTTTGCCATAGGCATGAAGAAGATTTACTTAATTGTCCTGGCGGCCCTCTGCAGCGCCGCCTGTAATGATACCCATTACTACAGAATCAGCGGTTACGCCCAGGGAGGCACCTGGCAGGTGAAATACCGCGGAGCCAGGCTGAGGCCTGACAGGGTTCAGGCCGGGGTGGATTCACTGCTGCGGGAAATTGACTTCACACTCTCGGGCTATAATAAGGCTTCACTCCTGAGCAGGCTGAATGCCGGAGACAGCGTAGTGCTCAGCCAAAGGTTTCTGGAACTCTATGAGCACTCATACAGAATGTGGGAGGCCTCTCAGGGGGCTTTCGACGTTGCAAGCGGCCCGCTATTCGACATCTGGGGATTCGGCTTTACCTGCGACTCCCTTCCTTCCGCAAAGGCTGTTCAGGACTGCCTTAAGAATTGCGGAACAGGGAGGCTGATTTCTCCCGACCAGATGCGTTCACTTCTTGGGAAAAAGATCACAGCAAGACAGTTGCTCAGGGATAAGGAAGAGGAAGTGCTGCCTCGACTGAATTTCAACGCAATCGCACAGGGTTATTCCTGCGATGTCGTGGCAGAGTATCTTCAGAAGCTCGGAGCTAGCGATATGCTGGTTGATATAGGGGAAATCTACTGCAGTGGGATGAATCCCTCAGGAAAGGGCTGGAGCATAGGAATTGACAATCCCGTGGACGGGAACAACACTCCGGGCGCGGACATAAAGGATGTATGGACTTCGGATGGAGGAAGCCACGGAGTGGTGACATCGGGCAACTACCGCAAGTTCTATGTGCGCGACGGAAAGAAGTATTCGCACACCATAGACCCTCGCACAGGCT
>CAKMNE010000066.1 GCA_927798505.1 uncultured Bacteroidales bacterium | reverse complement strand
GTTACGAGTTTGTCAATTTTGTGGGAAAGCCTCTCCCGTCCGAGGGTGAGCGTTTCCGTATCGAGGGAATGTCCGGGAGCGGGATGCGTCCCAATACTGATGCGCTGACCGACTATCTGGATTCACTTTTGCTTGCTGACAAGCGTCTTGTAGTTCTCCCGGAGTCTGTTTACAAGACTGACAAGGTCGTGGAGTGGTGGTTGGAAAACAATCCGCAAGCTCTGAGCTCCGCTAAGAAAGTCCAGATGGCCTCTCTCCCTTCCGACTGCAGTGCGGTCGTTGCATTTGAAGGGAGTGGGGACCAAATCAAGTCCAAGAGTGGCCGTTACCTGGTGGCGAGTGTGGATTTGAGGGGATATACTCTTGTGATAGTCAAGAATCAGAAGCAAAACAGCTACACTTTGGTGTGGGCCGAGCCGACAGGAGTCAGAAAAGCTGACCGTCGTCTTGTCAATCTGTATTTTGCTGACGACAACACTGTCGCAATGCTGTTCTACCACGGGAGCTCAATGCTCAAATACCGCATCTCCCTCGGCTCCGGCCAACTCACACGCTCCTAATAGTATTTGTAGAACAGGGCGATTGATTCCATTCCGGCGAAGAGTTGTCTCAGCAGATAACTCTCGTTCGGAGAGTGGATTGTGTCCCTTTCAAGCCCGAAGCCCATCAGCAGCGGGTCTATGCCCAGGATTTGCTGGACTTCCGCAAGCACCGCAATGCTGCCGCCACCGCGGCTCGGAACAGGTTCAATGCCGTACACCTCAGTCATGGCGCGGGATGCCGCCTTGTAAGCATCGGAGCTGATTGGAATCAGGAAGCCGTCGCCGCCTTCGCAGGCCTTGACCTCCACATGCACATCCTTAGGCGCAATGCTTTCGAAATACTCTTTGAACAGTGGGGTTATCTCACTGCTTAACTGGTTCGGAACCAGGCGCATGGAGATTTTGGCGTGGGCTTCGCTTGGAATAACCGTCTTGGCTCCCTCTCCGGTGTATCCGCCCCATATGCCGCAAACATCCAGGCAAGGACGTATGCCGGTGCGCTCCAGTGTGGTATATCCCTTCTCGCCGCGCACTTCGTCTATGTTCAGGAAGGCCTTGTATTCTTCAAGGTCGAACGGAGCCCTGGCAAGCAGATCGCGGTCCTTGCGGCTGAGCTCCACCACTTTGTCATAGAAATGCGGCACGGCAACGCGGTTGTCCTCATCGTGGAGCTTGGCTATCATCTCGCAGAGCACGGTAATAGGGTTGGCTATGGCTCCGCCGTAATGACCGCTGTGAAGGTCCTTGTTAGGGCCGGTTACCTTGACTTCGAGATATGAGAGTCCGCGCATTCCGCAGTTGATGCTCGGAACCTTTTCGCTTATCATTGTGGTGTCTGAAACCAGGCAGATGTCGGCTTTGAGCATCTCTTTGTTCTCCCTTATCCAGGCCGGAAGGTTAGGGGAGCCTATTTCCTCCTCTCCTTCGAACATGAATTTGACATTGTAACGGAGCTGACCGGTGCTTACCAGATACTCGAATGCCTTGATATGCATAAAGAGCTGTCCCTTGTCATCGTTGGCGCCGCGGCCCCATATTGCTCCGTCGTGGATGACAGGCTCGAACGGGTCGCTGTTCCATTTGTCGAGAGGCTCGGCGGGCTGAACGTCATAGTGGCCATAGACCAGAATGGTCCTGGCTTTCGGATCTACTATTTTCTCGCTGTAAACCACAGGGTTGCCGTCAGTAGGCTCAATCGTTGCCATATCGGCCCCGGCCTCCATCAGCAGCTCTGCAAGCCTCTTGGCGCAGCGATGCATATCCTCCTTATGTTCCGCTTTCGCGCTCACTGAAGGTATGCGCAGCAGGGAGAAGAGTTCTTCGAAGAAACGCTCTTTGTTTTGCTCAATGTACTGTTTCATAAGTTATTGTCGAAATAGTCGGTGATTTTTTGATATAGATAGACCCTTTCGCGGCCCATCATATTGTGGTAGGCCTTCGGGAAAGGGAAGTAGTCCACCTGTTTGCCTTCGTCTATGCATTCCTGCAGGAAGCTGAGGGAGTGCTGCCATACGACGGTGTCGTCGATTGCACCCTGGCAGATGAGCAGCCTGCACTGCAGCTTGTTAGCCTTGCCTAGGAGCGATGTGAGCGCGAAGCCTTCCGGATTGGTCAGTTCGGTGTCCATATAGCGCTCGCCGTACATGATCTCATACCATTTCCAGTCGATGACCGGCCCTCCCGCGACGGCGACCTTGAAGACTTCAGGGTAGGTGGTTGCGAGGGATATGGTCATGAAGCCTCCATAGCTCCAGCCGTGTACTCCGACGCGCGTGGAGTCTATCCACGGCTCGGCGAGCAGGGCACGGATGCCGACCATCTGGTCCTGCATCTCTGCCTGTCCGCAGCAGCGTGATATGGCCTTTTCGTAGGCGGCTCCATGGCATTGGGTACCCCTGTTGTCCTGGCAATAGACTACATATCCGCGCTGTGCCATAAGCATTTCCCACATACGTATGTTGCCCAGCCAGCTGTCGTGAACCATCTGGGAGTGCGGGCCACCATAGACATAGACTATGAGGGGATACTTCCTCTGCGGGTCGAAGTTCAGCGGCTTGATGAGGCGGTAGTGGTTCTGGTACAGTCCGTCGGCTGATGGGACGGTGCCGAATTCAACCTCGCAGGAGGCGTATTCCCCGAGAGGGTCGCTGCTTTCCTCGAGGGTCTCGCGCAGCTTGCCATCATCGCTGAATACCTTGCTCCAGCCCGGGTTGTCGAAGCTGCTGAAGGTGTCGAACCACCCGTCCGGGAGCATGGTTATGCTGTGCCAGCCCTGTTCGCTGGTAAGTCTCTGCGGCTGGCCGAAACGCACGCCCTTGTCGGAGCTGGGCTGGTCGAAACGCACGCCCTTTTCGGAGCGGGGCTGGTTGAAACGCACGCCCTTGTCGGAGCGGCGGGGGAGGGTCAGCTTTATGCGGAATAAATGGTTCTCCGCTGGGGATAGCTCGGAGGAGGTGTAGTAGATCCAGCCGTCCCGGTATGCTTTGAACTGCACGTCGGCGTGGGCGGTCGGGATGCGGCTTATGTTTCCCTTCAGGTCGCAGAGGTAGAGGTTTTTGAAGCCGTCACGGTTGTCGGTGGAGTAGATGAACCGATCGGGGCTGATCGGGTGGGTGGGCTCATATGGCTCTACCCATTCCGGGTTTTCTTCCCGCAGAATGGTGCCTGTGAGTTCTCCCGTTGTGGCATCGAAGCTGACCAGTTTGCAATAGTGCTGACTGCGGTCAACTGCCTGTATGAGAATGGTATTGTCGTCCTGCCAGCTGATGTTGGTCAGATAGCGGTCGTCTGCGTAGCGGGTGGTAGGTTGGGTTGGTTCTGCAAGGGCGTCGGCATCGATGGTGATGTTGGTGCGGGTTTCGCTGTCCCATATGCAGAGATCCACACGTTCGGAATCCATCCCGTTCATAGGATAACGCAGCGCAATAAGGCTGCCTGTGCGGCTCGTGATGTCCAGCAGTGGAAAAATGCCGACCTTGCTCTCGTCTTTGCGGTAGTATGCAAGGCGCTTTCCGTCCGGTGATGGAAACAGACCACCGTTAATGCCGAATTCATTTCGGCTGACACTGACCCCATAACTCACCGCCCCCTTAGCCCTGGCAATCCACACCGTGTCTGTCGCAGTTGTGTGGAGTGTGGTGACCAGCATATAGACACTACCGTCTTTTTGCCCATATTTAATCTGGACATCGCTACTTGCAGCATTCTTGCTGTTTGACTTCTTGTCGCTTTTCGGGACTCGTGCTCTTTGAGGATAGACAGCGGGATTGATATTGGCATCCTCCATAGTAAGGAGCTTGCCTCCAGGATTACTCTGAGGCTTCACTTTGACAGGTGTCAGCTTCGCGTGCTGTTCCGGCTCGTCATGGCCGTCAGCTTGAATCGTTGTTTGTCCTTCAACTTGACATGCTGTTGTGCAGTCGTACCTTAATCCTGAACATAAAGAGGCTATAGCAACTATAGCAGTAATAATCTTCACCATAAGCACAAATATACAAAATCTCACTCTCTATTTCCCTCCATAAATCGACCTAATCTTGAACTTTTCTAACGCCGTCAATCTTGCGGCGGGAGATTACAGTGGGTCAACATCGAACCAGACTCCAGGGGAGCAGACTCCACGGTAGCGGGAGCGGAGTTCCTCTTTGGCTCCCGCGAGATTGCGGTCGCGGGGGAGCATCACGCGCTCTATCAGCTGTCCACCCCGCAAATCATGTACGTCAACGATGCGAGTGAAAGGTGGCAGGGAAAACTGTTTGCGCTCGGCGAGCAGAGCATCCTCACAGGATGTTCCGGCAAGGGCGGCAAACACAGGGTGTTTGCCTGCACCGGTCTGGACTATCAGCTCCCGGGTACGACTCTTAAGCATAGTCAGCAGCTGAAGCACTTTTTCATCGGCGCGAAAATCGTCTCTGTCAAACAGGGCATCAGCCTGCATAATAAGGGTCAAGTCACTGACTACAGGCGATTTGCGTGCGGCATAAGCGGTAAGAATCTGCGGGTCCCTTCCGGGGAACAGTCCGTGCAGCTGCTCAGCTGTCTGTTCTTCACTGCGGAAGCAGCGCACTATAGTAATCAGAGCATCCGGAGCCGTTTTGTTCACAGCCTCTATGGCTTTGCGTGAGAAGTCTCCGACCATTCCGTTTTTGCGCCGCTCATCATTTATGTCGATAATCTCTACCTTGGCCGGATGGGCTTCAGGCAAGTCCATGAGCGCATATTTCCCGCTTAGGGCATTGAGCAGGGTCTCCAGCGAAGGGCAATTGCTGCCGAGTATGAACCCGGCGCCGCTAATGGAGGCGAGTACCGCAGCGAGGTCGCGTCCGTTGTAGCGCGGAGCCGGTTCGGTCTGCTTGTAGGACGAGTCCTGTTCTTCATCCACGATGATAAGTCCAAGGCTGGAATAGGGGAGAAATATGGCGCTGCGCTGCCCGAGCACTATGACCGGCTCGTGTGCTCCCCTGAGTTGAGAGGCTATGCGCCGCTTCTGCGCCGGACTGGTTTGGGCGTTGTATATGAGGAGCTTGCCATCGGCAGGGGAGGCGCAGAAGCGGCGCGAGAATTCGTTTTCAATGTTGAGACCGAGTTCGCTTTCGGGTTCAAGCACGAGGACATCGCGCCCGGCGGCAAGGCAGGCTTCGCAGTGGCGGAAGTACTCCTGCATCCGGTTCGCACCGCGAATCAGCAGGGGCTTGCCGCCGGGCGCCGGGTAGCGCTCCGCATCCCCGGTACTTCCTTTATGCAAGTCGCTGTCCGTGAGGAAACTGGCGAGCGCGGCCCTGGCATTGTCCAGCTGGGCAGCCAGCGAGTCCCTTTCGCTCTGCAGCCCCTCTGTCACTTCCGCTTTGGCCCTTTTGCCGGATTCCTTTCGGGCTTTCAACTGCTCCTCTTTTGCAAGCAGCCTTTGGCTGAGGGTGTCAACTTTGCGTTGCAGGGCGGCTTCCATACGGGCACGCGACAGGGCTGCCTTGCGGTCAATGAGAACGCCAATCTTTTCGCCGCGCAATTTGGAGTTGGGATATGCCGCCTTCAGCACTTCCCCCGGGGTACACAGATAATAGCTGGAGACAAAATCCCACAGACGCAGTTCATTTTCGCTGATGTCCGGAAGCCCGGTATCCGCATTCTGTATCCTTTCGACTTTGGCCGGATCGATCTCAGGATGGTCACAGATGCGGACAACCACTCCGATATGGGATTTGCGGGCAAAGATGACCTCCACCCTCTGTCCTACACGGAGTTCCTCCTCCGTGCTGTACCACGGAGTCCACTCCAATTTCAGTGGCAGCAGAACCTGAACATAGACTATCTGTCCCATCCCTGCAAATATACTCAAAAATATTGCACCCCCACATCACCGCTACACACATCTCCAGGGCCTATTTCCCAAAATGAGCGGAAATGAACTGCAAGCATTTACTCGCTATATGAATTATTTTTCCTAAATTTGACAAAATTTCATGAATAAACTATCTCAATTGCAATATGGGATTACTGAATAAGCTATCCAAGTGGTATTTTTCCAAGGCGTCACTGCCATACTGGTGCATTCTGGCTTTGGATTGTTTGATCCTCATTCTCTCTGAACTCATTATCACCCTCGTAATACAGGGAACAGGTGTTTTCGAGCATTCCGCGGCTCCTATGCTGTACGGGTCAATCGTCATTCTCGTCAGCTTTGTAATCGTGTGGAGAATCTTCCGCACTTACAGCGGTATCATCCGTTTCTCCTCCTTTGTGGACCTGGAGCGTGTGGCACTTGCCAATCTGGTCGCTTCCGGTTTCATTGGTCTGATGAGACTTGCCTTGGATCTCTTCAATGTGTCACCTGACTATATTACATTGCCGTCATATATCAGCCTGATTTCCCTTTATGTCATTCTTACATTGATAATGTGGATGGAAAGGGTGCTGGTGAAGACGCTCTATGACATATTCCGCAGGGATTCCGCCAGTCAGAGAGTATTCATTTACGGCATACGTGACGGCGGGGTCGCCCTCGCAAAGGATATACGCAGCCAGAACCCTCTGGTGTACGATCTCAAGGGCTTCGTTGCGCCTGATACGGAGGATAGCATTCCGGAACTGCTGCTCGGCGTGAAGGTTTACAAAGACGACGAGAACCTGCTCCAAACGATGTCTCAACTTGGCATCAAGTATCTGATAGTCAGCCCTCTTCAGGTTGAGCATATTCGTGAGAAAACCGAATTCGTGGACAGTCTCATCAAGGGCGGGTTCCATATTATGATGCAGCCTGAGCCGGAGGATTGGGACGGAAAGAGTATAGAAGGACAGGCAAAACTCAAGGAAGTGGACATTGAAGACCTGCTGCCGCGTGAAAAAATCGAAGTGGACCTCGAGGCAATAGGCAACCACCTGAGGGACAAGGTAGTCCTGATTACCGGAGGAGCAGGCTCCATCGGCAGCGAGATGGTTCATCAGGTCGCCAAATTCCATCCGCGCAATCTCGTAATTGTTGACCAGGCTGAAACCCCTATGCACACCCAGAGGCTGCATATGGCGAAGCACTACGCCTTCCTTGATTGCGAAACCATAGTCAGCTCCATCTGCAACCAGACCAAGATGGAGAGCATCTTCAATCAGTACAGGCCTGACTATGTATTCCACGCCGCAGCCTACAAACACGTGCCTATGATGGCGGACAACCCGTCCGAGGCGGTGCAGAACAATATCTACGGAACCCGCGTAATCGCCGATCTTTCAGTGAAATACGGAGTCAAGAAGTTCGTGATGATTTCCACCGACAAGGCGGTCAATCCAACCAATGTGATGGGCTGCAGCAAGCGAATCTGCGAGATCTACTGCCAGTCGCTCAACCGTGCCATCGAAAGAGGCGAAATCTTTATGGAAAATGGTCAGCCGGCGGTAACCCAGTTCATTACCACCCGTTTCGGCAATGTGCTCGGAAGCAACGGCAGTGTGATTCCTCTCTTCAAGAAGCAGATAGCCCAGGGAGGACCTGTGACAGTGACGCACCCGGACATCATCCGTTTCTTCATGCTCATCCCTGAAGCCTGCCGTCTCGTGCTGGAGGCCGGTACAATGGGCAAGGGAGGAGAGATCTTTGTCTTCGATATGGGCAAGCCTGTCCGCATCGTGGACCTTGCAAAGCGTATGATCAATCTTTCCGGTGCGAAGAACGTGCAGATACAGTTCACCGGCCTGCGTGACGGAGAAAAGCTTTACGAGGAAGTGCTCTCAGAAAACGAAAACACCAAGCCAACCTCACATCCTAAGATTATGGTTGCCTCGGTGC
>CAKMNE010000065.1 GCA_927798505.1 uncultured Bacteroidales bacterium | reverse complement strand
TTCTTGTTCACGCTGAAGAAGGCGTCCAGCTCGTCATAGTCGATGTGCCCGTCCTGGAATGCGCAGGCATCCACCACGGAATGGATGCCGCTGAAGATTTCGTTCCATTCCTCCTCGTGCTTCTGCACGGAGACGGCCTCATCCTTGGTAAGGCTTCCGCCTGCAGCAGACACGGCCTTCTTGCCGTCAATCCAAGGGGAAATGAAGGTAGGCAGGCCTCCGGAGACATCCTTGCACATCTTGCCCATAGTGTAGAAGCAATCCACGGCCCCCCTGGTGGCGCGGGAAATCTCGGTCGAAAGGTACCATCCCTGGAAACTCTTGTGATGGCCGTACTTGGCCCAGACCTCGTCAATCACGAACTTGTTCACCTCGGTCTCGTACATCATATTGCCCGTGTCCCAGTAAACTCCCGAGTCGTAGAGGCCGTAGTAGAACTTCATTCCGTATTTGTCCGCAAGGCTGAGGAAAAGCTCCAACAGGTCCATAGACGGCATATAACAGCCCTTCTTCAGAAGGTATTCGCAAGGCCAGGTGATGAACTTGCGGTAGCCGGAACGTATCATTATGACGGTGTCTATGCCTATGGCTTTCATATTGATGAAATCCTGTTCCCACTCCTTCGGACCCCAGTTCTGGTGGGGAATGTCGTGAGAAATCTCATCCAGGAAGGTCCCGGTAATCCGGAGGCCCTTGCCTTTTGGAACAATCAGCCCGCTGTCGGAAGAAGTCCTTTGCGGGGAGCTTCCGTTTTCACAGGAGGTGAACAGGGAAGCGCAGGTGGCTGCGGTCGTTGCCACTGCTGCAGTTTTGAGAAAAGATCTGCGATCGGTCATTATGTTGGTGTTTTAGTTTGTCCTCGGTCAAATTTCAACAAATATACTAAATAGCTGGCAGACCACCATCCTCTTTTCATTTCTTAAAGCAGCCTATTGTGGTGGAAAGTGAGTATATTTGCAAATCGTCGGTTTCTTAAAGAATGAATCTCAAGGCCCTGGCTAAAGACACTGCCATCTACGGATTGAGCAGCATTGTGGGAAGGTTCCTCAACTACCTTCTCGTTATTCTCTATACCTACAAGATTCCGGCGGAAAGCGGAGGCTACGGAATAGTGACCAATCTCTATGCCTATTCGGCCCTGCTCTTCGCCCTGCTGACTTTCGGAATGGAGACTACCTACTTCCGCTTCGCCTCTAAGGAAGGGGAAGATGCGAGGATGGTATATAGCACCGCGCTCCGTATGGTTGGCGGCGTTTCGCTTCTGTTCCTGGCCGCGGTATTCTGCTTCCTGCGTCCGGTCAGCTCGGCCATGGGCTATGCGGCCCACCCCGAGTACATAGCCTGCTTTGCCGTCATAGCCGCGCTGGATTCCTTCCAGGCCATAATGTTCGGCCGCCTTCGCCAGCAGCGCAAGGCCCTCAAGTTCATGGGGCTGAAGATGCTCTTCATAGGCCTGAACATAGCCCTGAACCTCTTCATATTCCTGCTCTTGCCAAAGTCCGGCCGGGGCGCGGAACTGTTTTGGCGTTTTGACGGGGGCGTGGGCCTTATCTTCTTCGCCAACCTGCTGTGCACTGCGCTGGTTTCCTTCGGCTTCATCCCGGAAATCAAGGGCATAGCCTACGGCTTCGACCGCGCTCTCGCGAGGCGCATGCTTCGCTACTGCGCCCCTTTGCTGCTGCTCAGCCTCGTGGGCATACTCAACCAGGTGGCCGACAAGATTCTCTTCCCTTACCTGATGCCCGGCGCTGAGGGACAGGTGCAGCTCGGCATCTACGGCGCCTGCGTCAAAATAGCTATGATCATGACCCTGCTCACGCAGGCCTTCCGCTACGCCTACGAGCCCATCGTGTTCGCCGGCAAGGACAAGGCGAGCCCCGACACGCTTCCGGAAGGGATGAAGTATTTCGTCCTCTTCACCATCTTCGCCTGGCTCGCTGTGATGATATGGATGCCGGTGCTCAGGCACTTCATCCAGCCGGACTACTGGGAAGGCCTGAAGGTCGTGCCTATCGTGATGGCCGCCGAGATTTTCATGGGCATCTACTTCAACCTCTCCTTCTGGTACAAGCTCACCGACCAGACCTGGTGGGGCGCCGTGATGAGTGCAGCCGGTGCTGTCACTATGATTCTCATCAACGTCCTGCTGGTGCCGAAGATGGGCTATATGGCCTGCGCATGGGGCGGCTTCGCGGGTTACGGCGTCGCCATGCTGATGAGCTTCTTCATAGGCCGGAAGAAGTATCCGGTGCACTATGATTTTCGCACCATGGGCTGCTTCCTGCTGCTCGCCGCGCTGATGTATGCCTTTTTCGCAGGCGTGCGCAGCAGCGTGCCGCTTTGGGCTTCCCTGCTTATCGGCACCGTGCTGCTGCTGGGCTACCTGCTTCTCGTTTATAAAGAAATAAAAAGAAACAAAAGATGAATAAGATTATGACCGCTATTGCTCTTTCCGCAGCCCTGCTTTGCGCAGATGGCTGCCGCAATTCAAAGAAAGCTGAAAACTCGACTACGTCTGCAGAGGCCCCGGCCGATTCCCTTCAGGCGGATTCCCTGAAGAGGGATGCCCTCAAGCTTGCAGACCTCCCGGAAGAGCCTCAGTTCGACATTGTAACCACTATGGGAACAATACGCGTGAAGCTCTATTCCGACACCCCGAAGCACAGGGACAATTTCGCCAAGCTGGCCCTTGACGGCTTCTATGACGGCATACTCTTCCACAGGGTGATTGAGGGCTTCATGATTCAGGGCGGAGACCCTCTCACCAAGGAGACGGAGGACCATAGCCTTTGGGGTACGGGTGGCCCGGGCTACACAGTTCCTGCCGAGTTTGTCGCTGAGCACGTTCACAAGAAAGGCGCGCTTGCCGCAGCCCGCAGGGGAGACGCCGCCAATCCTTACAAGGAGTCCAGCGGTTCGCAGTTCTACATTGTCCACGACGGCAATGCCTGCTTCCATCTCAATGGTGACTACAGTGTGTTCGGCGAGACTGTGGACGGATTTGATGTAATTGACAAGATTGCTTCCACTCCTGTGGACCGCAGGGACTGTCCGTTGGTACCTGTAAAGATAATCAAAGTTATACCCGTAGAGCAATGACGTTGATCAGGCTGGAATCCACGGATTCCCACTACAACATGGCCTTCGAGCAATGGTGCCTTGCGCATCTGTGTCCGGATGAATTGCATTTCTACCTTTGGCGCAACGCCCCGGCCGTGATTATCGGTGAGAACCAGGATGCGGAGGCTGAAGTCAATCTTGAGTACCTGAAGGCTAACGGTATTGCCCTTGCCCGTCGCGTGACCGGAGGAGGGGCGGTGTACCATGACCTTCAGAATCTCAACTACTCTTTCGTGGGAAAGGATGCCGATCCGGCACTGATGGTTGAGGCTCTGCGCAAACTTGGAGTGCCGGCCGAACTGACCGGGCGCAATGACATCTTCGTGGAAGGCCGCAAGGTTTCCGGCTATGCCCGCCGTATGGAGGGTTCCAATCTTCTGGTGCACGGCACCCTGATGTATGACGTGGACATCGATGTGCTCACCCGCGCCCTGGACACTCCTGTGAGCAAACTCAACCGCAAGGGTGTGCAGTCCGTGCGCAGCAGGGTGACCAATCTCAAAGGGTATCTCCCGGGAATAGACAGTGTCGAGGCTTTGAAGTCCGCCCTGTTGGAATGCTTCCCGTGCGAATGCGAGAGAGTTCTCAGCCCTGACGAGCTCGCCAAAATCGACAATCTCAACAATTCCGTCTTCTCCACCGAAGCCTGGATAATGCATAGGGAGCGCTAAGGGGCCATTTTGTTTTCATATCCGGGTTTAATTGGCTATATTTGTAAAGATATGGCTTCTTTGATGCAGATAATGGGCGTGTTCGCCAAAATCGGAACCTTTACAATCGGTGGAGGTTACGCGATGATTCCCGTTATCGAAAGGGAGATGAAAGATCGCGGCTGGATAGACGAGGAGGAAATCGAAGATGTAGTGGTCCTCGCACAGAGCGCTCCGGGCCTGCTGGCGGTGAATATGGCCATTTTTGCCGGATACAAGATCAGAGGCCTGAAGGGCAGTCTTGCGGCCACCTTCGGAGCCGTCCTCCCGTCCTTTGCCATAATACTTCTGATAGCCATCGCTTTCACTAGCTTCAAGGACAATGTCTTTATCCAGAAATTCTTCCAGGGCCTGAGGCCTGTGGCCATTGCCCTGATTCTCGTACCTGCGGTCAACATGGCCCGCAAGGGGTGCAGAAAATGGTGGCAATGGCTGCTTATGCTGCTCACTCTGGTGCTCGTGGCCTTCCTGAAGGTGTCCGCAATCTGGGTAATAGTATGCGTGCTGATTGTCTCAGTCGCAGTTGCATCGGCAGCGGAGGGCCGCAAAAAGAAATGTTAGCCCTGCTCTTCGATATCTTCTGGACCTTCTTTATCATCGGGCTCTTCAATTTCGGAGGTGGCGGAGCCATGATTTCCCTCATTCAGGACAGCATAGTGACCACGCATCAATGGATTGACGCGGCAACCTTCACCGACATACTAGCCATCTCGCAGACCACTCCGGGACCTATAGGCATCAACTGCGCGACCTATGTGGGTTACGAGGTGATGCATGCCGCCGGATACTCGGGTGCAATAGGGGTCGCTGGCTCTGCCGTGGCTACGCTTGCCGTGGTGCTGCCGTCCTTCATTGTGTTCTTCCTGCTGATGAAAATCTTCAACCGCTTCCACAATGATCCGAGATTCACCACAATGATGTCAGCCCTGAAGCCTGCAACCGCAGGCCTCATCGGTGCGGCGGCGCTGATTCTCTCTTTCAACATCATCCCGGTTGAGGGATCGTTTCTGCCGAAGGTTGAAATCATATCATACAACTTCCCTGATTGGAAAAGCGGGGCCCTGTTTGCAGGAGCCTTCGCAGCCACATATTTTTTTAAAGCCAACCCGATTTATGTAATCCTGGCAGGCGGAATACTCGGACTGATAATCTATTAATCAATTCATATGAAACTGGCATTACTTTCTTTTATCTTGGCTTCGGCCATTAACGTAATCCCTCAGCCCCTCAGCGTCAGGGAAGACAAGGGATCTTTCAATCTCAAAGGAACTCCTATTGCCTGCGACGCGGCAATGGGTGAAATCGCACTTGCGGCAGTAAAGGACTTTTCTGCCAATCTTACCCTGGCAGCAGGGCAGATTTATCCTGTATCCACCCCGGTGGGACTTTCCCAGACAATCAAGCAGGGGAAGGTGAAGGGAATTGTGTTCGGAATCGACCCTACCCTCAAGGAAGAAGCCTACACCATCAACATCGACAAAAGCAAATGTGTGGTACTCGCTTCAACTGATGCAGGTATCCTGTATGCGCTCCAGACTCTCAAGCAGCTTCTTCCTTCCGCCATCTATTCCGGCAAGACAGCCGAGAACGAGAAGTGGGTTCTCCCTTGCTGCGAAATCAAGGACACTCCGCGTTTTCGCTATCGTGGAATGCATTTGGACTGCGGAAGGCATTTCTGGTCGGTCGCCGAGGTCAAGAAGGTGCTCGACATGATGGCTACCCTCAAGCTCAACCGCTTCCACTGGCATCTCACCGAGGACCAGGGATGGAGAGCTGAAATCAAGGCTTATCCGGAACTGACCAACATTGGCGCCTGGCGCGCAGAGACCGTCATAGGCTACCAGCCCGCTAACCCTGAGCTCAAGAAGGACGGCATCCGTTACGGCGGCTTCTACACTCAGGATGAGATGCGCGATGTGGTTGCCTATGCGCAGAAACTGGGCATCACCGTGGTTCCGGAAATCGACCTTCCGGGTCACATGGTAGCCGCTCTGGCTTCCTACCCTTGGCTCGGCTGTTCAGGCAAGAGTATAGAGCCCGGCCATGAGGGCGAGGACTACAAGGTTTGGGAAATATGGGGCGTCTCTCCGGATGTGCTCTGCCCTGGCAAGGACACCACCATCGAATTCCTCAAGACCGTCCTTGGAGAGCTCTGCGACATCTTCCCTGGCGAGTATTTCCACATCGGCGGAGATGAGTGCCCTAAGGATGCCTGGGCTCAGTGCCCGGACTGCCAGGCCCGTATCGCAGCTCTCGGACTCAAGAGCGACGAGCATGCTACCGCAGAGCAGAGGCTTCAGAACTACGTTACTTCCGAGATGCAGGCCTTCCTCGCTACCAGAGGCAAGAAGATTATCGGCTGGGATGAGATTCTCGAAGGCGACCTGCAGGAAGGTGCAACCGTAATGAGCTGGCGTGGCAAGACGGGTGGAATCGAGGCTTCAAAGCGCGGTTTCGATGTGATTATGACCCCGGACCGCTGGTGCTACTTCGATTACAACCAGTGCCCGGACCGAGGAGACGAGTCCAAGCCTGTATGGGAAGCGGTGGATGAGCCGACCTGCGCATGGTGGGGCACCCTGCCTCTCGCAAAGGTTTACTCCTTCGACCCTACCGAGGGCCTTGACAAGCAGGCTGCATCCCACATCCTGGGTTGCCAGGCCAATGTCTGGACGGAGTACATCCCTACGGAGGAGCAGCTCGAGTACATGATTATGCCTCGCCTCTTCGCAATGAGCGAAGTGCAGTGGAGCCAGCTGAAGAACAAGGATTATGATGATTTCATCCGCCGCGTGAAAGCTGAAGGTGTGAAGATTCTCAAGGAGAAGAACTTCAACTACAGGGCAAAGGATGAGCTCGCCGAATAGGAAATAAAAAACGGGCCGCGATTCACATCGCAGCCCGTTCCATTCTAACCTAAAATTTAACCTATGAAAAAACTATTCGACAATTTTACTAGCAATTGTCGTGCCAAATCACAATCCTTATGACATTTGATTTAGCAATTATCGGCGCCGGTCCCGGCGGATATGTGGCAGCCCAGAGAGCCGCCGCACAAGGACTCAAAACCGTCCTGTTTGAAGAGAAGGAACTCGGAGGTGTGTGCCTCAACGAAGGATGCATCCCTACAAAGACTCTTCTGTACAGCGCAAAGCTCTATGAGCATGCAAGCGCCAGCGAAAAATATGGAGTCAGCGTAGAATGCGCCAGTCTTGATTTTTCCAAGGTAATGGCGCGCAAGGACAAGGTGACCAAGAAACTCACCGGAGCGATACGCGTTTCAATGCGCAATCTCGGCGTGGAAGTTGTCAAAGCCCGAGCCAGGATTGCCGGTGGTTCAGACGGGGATTTCCGTCTCGAGGCTGAGGGACAGGAGTACAGCGCGAAGAAAATCCTGATTTGCACAGGAAGTTCCACCTTCGTGCCCCCGATTCCGGGCCTTGCAGAGGCTGGAGACTGCGTTATTACAAGTAGGGAAGCCCTTTGTCTGGAGAAAGTGCCTCAGGAGATGGTCATTATCGGCGGAGGAGTCATTGGGATGGAGTTTGCCAGCTTCTTCAATTCCATAGGGACCAAGGTGACTGTAATTGAGATGCTCCCGGAGATTCTCGGTGCCCTGGATGACGAAATCAGCGCTATGCTCCGCACCGCTTACGCTGCCAAGGGAGTGGTTTTCAATCTTGGATGCAAGGTTACGGCTATAGAGGGTAATACTGTGCACTTCGTAACAGAGCAGGGTGAGGAGAAGTCAGTCAGCGCGGAAAAGATACTCGTGAGTGTGGGCCGCCGTGCCAACACCGCCGGACTCGGACTGGAAACTGTGGGCGTGGAGGTGAACAGGGGAATCAGGACGGATGAGCATATGTGCACCAATGTTCCGGGCATCTACGCTGCGGGCGATGTCAACGGAGTGTCAATGCTAGCCCACACCGCAAGCCGTGAGGGCGAGGTGGCGGTCAACCATATACTCGGCATCCCGGATGAGATGTCCTACAAGGCCGTTCCGGGAGTTGTCTATACGAATCCGG
>CAKMNE010000064.1 GCA_927798505.1 uncultured Bacteroidales bacterium | reverse complement strand
GGCAAGGATGCCCGGACCGAACAGCTGATAGAAATATGGGAGAGCGGCGACTGGGACAACTTCTTCTTCAGCGTCTTCGGCGAAGAGCCAAAGAAAACGGTGATAGTCAGCGACAAACTGAGCTCCCAGCCGAAATCAAAGCGTAAATGACGGAGTTCCGCCGTCTATCCAGTCATCAAGGATAATCAGCCTTGCTCCCGAAGGAAGGGTTTCATCCACAGGGGTGTGGAAATGGCCGAAGATGAAATATTCTATATCGGAAGGCTGAGAGCAGGCATATTGGTAGAGTTTCTCCTCCTTCCCTTTCCATACATAGTGGCCGTGAGTGCGCCTGTTGCCGTCGGACCAGCGCAGGGCAAAGCTGAAAGCAAGCCTTGGATGCAGGGTGCTGAACAGGGCCTGGCAGAACTTCGAATGGAAGATTTTGCGAAGGAAAAGAAAAGACTTTTTGTCATTGCCCAGGCCATCCCCGTGCGCGACCATGAATTTCTTTCCCTCAAGAGTAAAGACAGCCGGCTGCGGGTCTATCTTGTGCATCCCCAACTCCTCGAACCAGTGGAAGCACCAGATGTCGTGGTTTCCGGGAGCGAAATAGACCTCGACGCCCCTGTCCATCAGCTCAAGCAGGGCTGCAATCACGCGCACGCCGTCCTTGGGGACAACGTACTTGTACTCATACCAGAAATCCCATATATCCCCAAGCAGGAAGAGGCTGTCCCCCTTGCCAAGGGTCAGGCCGCGGAGCCAGCCGACGAAGCGCCGCTCCCGCTCGGCAGGATCCCCCTTGCGCAGGCCCAGATGCACATCGGATGCGAAGACTATCATAGGAGAGCCGAGCAGATGAGGGTAGCAACGCCAACCAGCAGGCAGTAGAGCGCGAACCACTTGAGCTTGGCCTTCTTGACAAGGGCAATCATCACCTTGCAGGCAAACAGTCCGGAAATGAAGGCGGCCACGAAGCCTACAGCCAGCGGCAGGAAGCCTATGGTGGAAGATGCCATATCCCCTCCTACCACATCCAGGAAGGCTTCACCCAGGATGGGAACTATTACCATCAGGAAGGAGAATTGAGCGACATTTTCCCTGCGCACGCCGCAGAGCAGTCCGGTGGATATGGTCGTTCCGCTGCGGGAAAGGCCCGGCAGCACTGCCACAGCCTGGCCAAGGCCAATCACCAGGGCCTGCCACCAGGAAATACCGTTCCGCACGCTTGGCGCGGATTCGGCAGCCGGCTTGGACCTCCTGTCGGAGAAAAAGAGCAACGCAGCCGTTACCAGCAGTGCGGCACCTACGACATAGAGTGAGGAGAACAGATTCTCCACATAGTCTTTAAGGAATACGCCCACCACGAAGACAGGAATCATCGAAACGCAGATTTTCAGGATATAATCCGTCTCGTCATTGTATTTGAACTTGAAAAGTCCTGCAAGAAGTCCTCCGATTTGCTTGCGGAACACAAGAATGGTGGCAAGAACGGTGGCCGCGTGAACCGTGACTTCAAAAACGAGGTCTTCGGACGCGTCCACGCCGAGCACTGCGCGTCCAATTGCAAGATGTCCGCTGCTGCTGACAGGCAGGAACTCCGTCAATCCCTGCACAAGTCCGAGAATCAAAGCCTGTAACCAATCCATATCAGTTTTCGCCCTCCTTTGGCTTGCGTATTATTGCCACGATGATTACTATGATTCCGGCAACTATGCTGACCGGCGCAAGCACCAGCCTGCGGAAATCGAACATGGCGTAGTTGAACACCTGCGGGTCGGAACTCCCTCCGCCCGTCATAAGAATGTAGCCGAGCACCATCAGCGCCAGGCCTACAAGCATCATAATCAACCCTTTGCGGGTTATAGGCATCTTATCCATACAATTCGTTCTGATCCATCCTCACCAGCTTGCGGGTGATGCTGCGGGCACACAACACGCAAACCGTCACGCCGGCTATGGCAAGGATTCCGGCGCACATGCATATGAGCCTGAGGCCGAAGATTTGAAATATCTGCGGAAACCCCTTCTCCACCAGCTTGAGAATGAGCAGCAGCAGGCCGCTGGCTATGAGAGCGGCAAGCAGCCCCTGGCCGGCCGAACGGCGCACATAAGGCCTGGCGATGAAGGATTCGGGCGCACCCACCAGCTCCATGGTCCTGATTGAGAAGCGGTTGGAGTATATGGAGAGGCGCACGGTCGAAGAAATGAGCACTACCGATATGAATAGCATCAGCAGCATCACCGAAAGCAGTACCAGAGCCCAGCGGCGTATGGCCTCGCTCAAAGTGTCGAGCATGGTGGCGCGACATCCCACCTCCTCAACCAAGGGTTCGCGTGAAAGCTCCCTTGCGATCTGCTCCAGATTGTCCCGGCTCATCCACTCGGCCTTTATGGCCACCTCTATCGAGCTGGGCACCGGAGACTCCTCGAAAGATTCCAGAAAGTCTTCACCCAGGAGCCGGGCCATCTCTTCCGTACCCTGCTGAACACTGATGTAAGAGGTGGATTTGACATAAGGCTTGGCCTCTATCCTGCGCTGGCAGGCAACGGCATCGCGAGCCGGGGTGCCCTGCTTGAGGACCAGAGTCATATGGATGTTCTCCCTGAGATAATCCTGGATGGAACCTGTCCCGAGCACCACGAGCAGCACCGCACCCATCAGCAACAGCACCAGACTGATACTGATCAGAGAGGACAGATAGGAGCCGGCAAGCCTTCGGCGAAGCACTTTGTTCTTCTTGTGGGACATATTCAAGTCGCGAATTTAAGAAAAAATTCTTATCTTTGGGCCAAATGGATAATTCTGCACAAAAAGTACTTTTCGTTTGCTCGGAGATGTGTCCCTACCTCCCCGAGAGTGAGATAGCTACCATAGGCCGCTATCTACCTCAGGGTACCCAGGAAAAACACAAGGAGATTCGCGCCTTCATGCCACGCTACGGCTGTATCAACGAGCGCAAAAACCAATTGCACGAGGTCATCCGGCTCTCCGGAATGAACCTCATCATCAACGATGCCGACCGGCCCCTGATAATCAAGGTTGCCTCCATCGCAGAGGCCAGGACGCAGGTTTACTTCATCGACAACGAGGATTACTTCAAGCGAAAGCAGCTTTACAGTGACGAAAACGGACAATTCTTTGCCGACAATGACGAGAGGGCCATTTTCTTTGCCCGCGGCGTCCTTGAAACGGTGAAGAAGCTGCGTTGGGCTCCTGACATCATACACTGCCAGGGATGGATATCCCATCTCCTTCCCCTGTATCTGAAGAAAGCCTACAAGGACGACCCGATTTTCTCCAAGAGCAAGGTTGTACTCTCGCTGTACGATGATATCCCGGGCAGCACCTTCGCTGCGGATTTCATGCAGAAAACCCTGTTCGGCGGAGTTACGGAGAAGGATGTGGACCTGTTGAAGACTCCGGATGGCATAAATCTTGCCAAAACAGCCGCCAGGTTCTCCGATGGTGTGATATTTGCCTCCGAGAACATTCCGACCTCCCTGGTAAACTACTGCCGAGACAGAGGTCTGGCTGTCCTCAAGAGCAAACCCAAGAGCATTGCCGACGGAAGCTACATTGACGAGTACAACGCATTTTACGACCAGCTTTAAATGAAATTGACCAAATATCTGATGCTTGGAGCAGCCCTGACGGGCTGTCTCTCTTGTGTACAGTCCAACCCTGAACTTGGAGGAAACCTCATTCCTGCCGGAAGCCGCTACCGTGTCTTCTCAACTGAGTTTCCCATTGAACAGGTTCAGATGAAGATGGCTGACAGCCTTTCCGGTTATTCCAGCAGCCGTATCACGATAGGCGCCGTTCGCGATGATGTTTTCGGACTTACCGAAAGGGAGTGCGCGCTTACACTGGTACCTCTGTATGACACTCTGGATTTCGGCAATGTGCAGTCCGTCAAGTCTTTCCATTTCAACGCAATCTTCGACACCACTTCGGTCACTCGTCCGGGAGACGAGCGAATACTTCAGAATGTCTATGCCAGCCGCGTGACCCCGGGCGTGGACATAACCGAACTTATCGATGCCAATGACGTTGAGGGGAAACTCTCGCACGACGGGATAAGCATACTCAAGGGTTCACCGGTGATTGACGGAAAGAGCAACCTCAACCTTGATTTTACCGAGAGCTTCGCTCTGGATTTCATCTCCATGGCCCAGGGCATGATAATGTCGGAGCAGTTTGACGAATATCTGGAGAAATTCCCGGGGATATACCTTAGAACAGACGTCCCTGCAGGATTGGGAGGGCGAATCAACACCTTCAAACTTCCTCTTGGCTACAACACCTCCCAGCATTATCTGGAAAACAACTACGCTTCTCTTACAATCAATTCGATTTTCGATGAGCAGACCGGGCCGGTAGATACGACATTCTTCTTCTACTACGGAGCAATGCAGTACAACGACGCCGACTCGCTCGTGCAGATAAGCGGCACCAAGCCCGAATATGCAGTCAATCTGACCAGGCACTCGAGCCGCAGCATCGCAGGTCCAGCCTCGGATGTGATCTATATGGAAGGCGGCGCAGGCCTGAAACCGGTCATAGAGGCCCTTGCCCTCAAGCAGGGAGCTCAGGATGCGATAGTAAAGGTGTTGCTTGAGAACGGCTACACTGCCGAAGACGCAAAGGATGCAGTCATCAACAAAGCCAGTCTGATCCTGCCTTTCGACATGCCTGCCGACTACACCGATTTGGACAATTACTACCCGAAAAGGGTAAGTCCTACCTGCCGGATACGGACTGACACCACATCCACCTTCATGGGCCTGTCCGACGCATCTTCAGCCGATGAGAATCAGGGCGACATCAACCGCTCCACTCTCCAGTACGAACCGGACATCACCTACCATCTCCAGCAGATTCTGAATATGAAAGAGGATGACGAGTACCTGCTGAAGGGCAATTATGATATATGGATTCTGCTGATGAACCTGCAGGAGACCACAACCACCACCGGAGGCAACTCCGACTACAGCGAGTATCTGCAGTATCTGGCCTACCAGAGTTATTACAACAGCATGTATGGCGGAGGCTACGGTTACGGCTACGGAAGCAGCAGCAGTTACTACAACAACTACTACAGCTATATGATGGCCGCAATGTATGCCAGCGGCTCAACCACCACCTCTTCAGAATACGCGCTGGATCAGGACCTCTACTACCGCGCCACTCTGTGCGGGCCGCAGAGTCCGACTCGGCAGCCTTCGATGAAGCTGAGCTTCTCGATTCCGATGAAATAAAAAAAGCGCTGGCCATAAGGTCAGCGTTTTTAAATTTGTTGTGACAAGAAATTACTGAAGTTTCTCAGCTACCTTGTCGATTGCGTCCTGAACGGTAGAGATACCTGCGGTTTCCTCATCAGGGATTCTGATTCCGAATACCTTCTCAAACTCCATAAGAAGCTCAACGGTATCAAGAGAATCTGCACCAAGGTCATTGGTGAAATTTGCGGTCATTGTGACCTCTGAAGGCTCTACGCCGAGCTTGTCAACGATGATAGCTTGAACCTTCTTTACGATTTCCTCGTACTGCATTGTGAATAGATTTTAGTTAATATTTTATTAATACTTCTGTCAAACAAGATTGCAAAGATAGTTAATTTTTCGCACTTTGCAATACTGTGGCAGTCTCCGGACGGCTCAGGCCTATCCACACCCTCAGTCCGTTGATAGCGTTGACAAAGTAGAAGACATACTTTATCATATAGATAAGACTGTACGAATCTCCCGTTTGGGCATATGTGCTGCCCCACATAAGAACGGAAGTGACATTGACTCCGAGCCAGAATATCCACTGCTCCATATAGGCCGTGGACATAAGGAACTGCCCGAGAATATTGCAGACGAGCGGAAGCACATCCAGCACGACCGCAAGCCGGATAAAGCCTTCTGCCCGGGATTTGTCGAAGTGCGCAAGAACAAAGTAGCTCGCGACGCTGAGCGCGAGGAAGGCTATGGTGCACCATATCCATCCGCGCGCATCCAGCCTCCGGGCACGCACTGCGCCGTGTTCGCCACTGCCCTGCTTGCGCCATTGGTACAAGCCGACGAACTGCATGGGCACGAAGTAAAGCAGGTGCAGAAGGCCGTTGCCAAGGCCTGATCCGCCTTTGTACCAGTTCACCATGCAGACTGCACCGTAGATGAGTACGTCCAGCAGCCCGAAGATGAAGGTGAGGATTTTGCCGTTGGCGGACAGGACCACACTGAGCACTCCCATTATCGAGCCGAGCACGGAGACCAACAGCAGTGTCAGAGGCAGACCGGAAGGGGTTTCTCCTATTTTGATTGCGCTTATCAGCAGCAATGTGGCGCTCAAGCCTCCGAGGACCAGAGCGTTGAACCATTTATCGAATTTCTTTGTTTCCATCCAATGCATTTTTGATTTTGCCGGCAAGTGCAGGACCTACCAGAGCCGCTACATCTTCCAGACTGGCAGCAGCTATGCGCGCAACACTTCCGAAATGCATAAGCAGCCTCTGTTTGGTCCTCTCTCCCACTCCGGGTATGTCGTCCAGGGCGGAGTGTACCTGAGCCTTGGACCGCAGGGAGCGGTGGAAGGTGATGCCGAAACGGTGGGCCTCATCACGGATGCCGGTTATTACCCTGAAGGCCTGGGAATTGCGGTCGAGGAAAAGCGGATACGGATCATCTACAAGCACGATTTCTTCAAGATGCTTGGCAAGGCCCACGACCTTCATCCTGTTTTCAAGACCGAGCTCCTGAATTGCCTGCCAGGCAAAGTTGAGCTGACCTTTGCCGCCGTCTATTACCACCAGCTGAGGCAAATCTTCCGGGGCTTCCTCCAGCATCCTGGAGTAGCGGCGGTTCACAACCTCCTTCATCGAAGCGAAGTCATTGGCACCGACAACAGTCTTGATTTTGAATTTGCGGTAATCCTTTTTGGATGGCTGACCTCCCCTGAAAACCACGCAGGAAGCAACCGGATTGGTGCCCTGGATATTGGAGTTGTCGAAGCACTCTATATGCTCCGGGAGCACATCCATTCCGAGCGCCTGACGGATTTCTTCAAGGGCAATCTTTTTGAAACGGTCGGGGTCGGTCTTTTCGAGCTGTCGCAGGGAGTTGAAATGGAATTCTCTTGCATTCTTGGCACTGAGTTCGAGCAGTGCAAGCTTGTCTCCGCGGGATGGGATACGGAACTCCACGCCCTCCATTTCCACATCCGGAAGGAAAGGCACTATCACTTCTTTGGAGAGCGCACCGAACTTGCTCTGGATTTCAGCTATGAAAGTACTCAGCACCGAGGCCTGCTCCTCTTCAATAGCAAGGCGGAAGCCCAGATTCAGGGACTGCACTACCGCTCCGCTGCGTATCCTCAGGAAGTTGCCATAGGCGTTGGACGCGTCGAAAACAAGGGAGAATACGTCTGCGTCAGTATCCCTTGCAGCCTCGATTACACTCTTGGAGTAATGCTCGGAAAGCATCTCGATGTGCTCCTTATAGACCTGAGCCTGCTCGAATTCCAGATTTGCGGCAGCCTGAGCCATCTTCTCCTTATAGCTTCGGATCAGCCCTGCCGTCTCCCCCTTGAGGATGGAGACTATTTCTTCTATCATCGTGCAGTAGTCCTTCTGGGAGATTGCACCCACGCAGCAGCCTTTGCACCTTCCTATCTGGAAGTCAAGGCAGGGGCGCAGCTTGTGGCGCAGTATGGATTCGGAATCGATTTTGAGGCGGCAGGAGCGAATCGGATAGTTTGCCTCAAAGAAGTCGAGCAGCTTGCGGGCGTGGAAGGAAGTGCTGTACGGTCCGAAATAGCGGGAGCCGTCGCGGACCGGCTTGCGGGTTTGGTAAACCCTGGGGAAAGGGTCGGCGCTGACGCATATCCAGGGATAGGTCTTGGAGTCCTTGAGCAGGATGTTGTACTTCGGCTTGTACTGCTTGA
>CAKMNE010000063.1 GCA_927798505.1 uncultured Bacteroidales bacterium | reverse complement strand
GCCTTCTCGAAAAGCGCCTTATCAGGAATCATGTTCATCTTTCATATTCTCTATCAGTCCCTTAGCCCTTCTGATACGGGTGCGGACCGTGTTCAATTCCATTCCCAGCTCTTCGGCAATCTCCTTGTACTGAAGCCCTTCTATCAGTCTCTTCCGGGCAACCTCCCTGTACAGCTGCGGCAGAGCGTCTATGTACCTGTTGGTCTGCTCCTCATCCTCAGTGCGGATGATGGAATCGAGAGGGGAGTCGATCTGCTCCTCCAGGCTCTCCCCCAAAGCGCTCTCCTGTCCCTTGCCGTCAATGGAAACCATCTCTCCCATTGCCCTGTTTTCGGCATCAACCACATCCATAGCGGTGTTGTGGGCAATTTTGCGCAGCCAGGTGGAGAACTGGCTTTTCCCCGGGTCGTAGCTCCGGATTTGGCGGAAGGCCTTTTCGAAGCTGCGGGAGCATATGTCGTCTATGTAGAAGTCGTCCATATTCTTGAGCAGCGACTTCAGATAGGCTTTCAGACTGTCTATGTTCGTGTCCCACAGGGCGGTGAAAGCGGTGCCGTCTCCTATTATCGCACGCCTCACCAGTTCGTCAATGGGCTTCGAGCCAATTTTTGCCATAATTGCATTCAACTGTTAGGGGAACGCTGAGGGAGACTACATTCTCCATCTGTTCCACGAGTATTCTTTTTACCGGTTCGATTTCCTCGACAGGAACCTCGAGCATAAGTTCGTCGTGAATCTGGAGCACCATACGGCTGCCCAGCCCCTGCTCGCGCAAAGCGCGGTCCACGCCTATCATCGCAAGTTTGATGATGTCCGCGGCGCTGCCCTGGATAGGGGCGTTTATGGCATTCCTTTCGGCCATGGCGCGAACGTTGGCGTTGTTCGCATTCACATCCGGCACATAGCGCCTGCGTCCGAACATAGTCTGCACATAGCCCTTGCGGCGTGCGTCTTCGAGCGTTGCATCAAGGAAACCGCGTATGCTTGGGAATGAGGCGAAATATTCATCTATGATGCGGGAAGCCTCCTTGCGCGAGCAGCGCAGCCTCTGAGCAAGGCCGAAGGCGGAGATGCCGTACATTATGCCGAAGTTGGCGGTCTTGGCAACGCGCCTGTCCTCGGCAGTAACCTCATCTAGAGTCTTATGGAAGATTTTGGCGGCCATGGCGCTATGCACGTCCTGGCCGGCCTTGAAGGCTTCTATCATATGGGCGTCTGCGCAAAGATGGGCCATAAGGCGCAGCTCGATCTGCGAGTAGTCGGCGGACATGATGACGCTTCCCTTCGGCGCAGTGAATGCTTTGCGTATCTCGCGGCCTTCCTCGGTGCGCACCGGGATGTTCTGCAGGTTCGGGTTGGAGCTGCTCAGGCGCCCCGTTGAGGTAAGTGCCTGATTGAAAGTGGTATGCACCCTTCCGTCAGCGCGGCTTATATAGCCCGGGAGCGGGTCGATATAGGTCGAAAGCAGCTTCCTCATGCCCCTGTATTCCAGAATTGCGTCTATGACGGGGCTGCGATCGGCCAGTTCAAGAAGCGTCTCTTCGTCGGTAGGCCAGTTGCCCTTGACCGGACGCTTGGCCTTAGGGTCGAGCTTGAGCTTCTCGAAAATCAGTTCGCCCACCTGCTTGGGGGAGCTTACGTTGAATGCCGGATTGTCCGCGATTTTGCGCACCAAAGCCTCTTTTTCCGCCATACGGGCGCGCAGTCCGGCCGCGAATTCCTTCAGGCAGCCGGGGTCTATGCGCACTCCCGCCTGCTCCATGCGTGCAAGCACATGAACCAGAGGCTCTTCGATCTTGTCATACAGCGCCGCGCTTCCTCCGGCGGAAAGCTCCGGTTCCAGTTTCTGCGCAAGCAGATATATGGCCACCGCCTCATTGGCTTTGCTCTGGCGGCAGCCCGATTCCTCCGCCTGGTCGAAAAGGGAGAGGGTCTGTGCCGGAGCCTGCGAAGGTGCAAGCTCCACTCCGAGGTATTGCGCTGCCAGCGCTTCCAGCTGGTGGCTGCGTTCAGGGTTAAGGATATAGTGCATAAGCTCCACGTCCAGCAGCCTGCCGCGCAGCTCTATTCCCTGGGACGCGAGTATGTTGATTTGCCTTTTCAAAGCATAGCCGCACTTGACAATGCTTTCATCCTCAAGGACTTGCTTGAATTCTGCGGCCTTGCCGGTGCAGCAGAGGCTGTCCGTGGAGACGGTAATCATATCCGTATCCACCACTATGCACATCCGGCCCTTGCCCCTCGCATCGGCTATCACCTGGGCGGCGGCGCCTTCGCTGTAGTCGAGGTGCTCGCACACGGGGGCCTGCGCAATCTCAGGCATAAGCTCCGTCCGGGGGACTTCCGCCTCCTGCGAAGGCGCCGCCGGTTTTGCCACCGGCAGTTTCCAGATGGAAGCGAGCACCCTCTTGAGCAAACGCATCTCGTATTTGTCTATATAGCCCAGAATCTCCGGCCCGACTTCGCTTTTCATCTTCATCTGCTCGACACTGACCATCAGGGGGATGTCCGTTTTGATGGTAACCAGCTGCTTGGACAGGCTGATATGCGGCAGCGCCTCTTTGAACATCTGCTGCTGCTTTGCGCTCAGTTCGCTCAGGTGGGCGTAGATATTCTCCACCGTCCCGTATTTGCCCAGGAGCTTGGACGCTCCCACCGGGCCCACTCCCTGCACGCCCGGAACATTGTCCGAGGCATCTCCGCACAGGGTCAGCACATCGATAATCTGAGTCGGGCTTGCTATGCCGTACTTTTCGCAGATCTCGGCAGGACCGTAGATCTCCTTTTCATTTCCGCCCTTGCCCGGCTTGTATTGGAAGATATGATCCTCGATCAGCTGCCCGTAGTCCTTGTCGGGAGTCACCATATACACATCCATACCTTGCTCCGCGCTGCGTTTGGCCATAGAGCCTATCACATCGTCAGCCTCGAAGCCGCCCACCATCAGCACCGGTATGCCCAGCGACTTCACTATAGCGCTGAGCGGCTCAAGGGCATCGATTACCAGCTGGGGCGTTTCGGCGCGGTTGGCCTTGTACTGAGGATAGAGCTGGTTGCGGAAGGTCCCTCCGGGAGGGTCGAAGGCAACGGCCATATGGCTCGGCCTCTCCCTTGCAATCAGGTCCAGGAGGTACTTGGTGAATCCATAGAGTATGGAAGTATCCTGCCCCTTGGTATTAATCATAGGCCTGCCCAGAAAGGCATAGTACATCTTGAAAATCAGGGCGTGGCCGTCAATCAGGAACAGTTTCATCATTCTTCAGGAAGGAACATTGGGTCCCAGGCAGGGAGCTGTACGGGTTTTTGGTCGAGATATGGCAGGAGGTCTTCCGGGATGTAGCGGCGTTCTGCGACGAGGCGGAACATATACTCGTCGAACCACTCATCCGTCATAATCAGGCAGCCCTGATAGCCGCTCTCGCGGCCCCAGCTGTTCTCCACCATCCACTTTGTCGGCTTGCCGTCCTGCAGGTCTACGGCGATGAGGGTCATCGCGTGCGAAGAACCGCTGGCGTGGGTGGTGATTCTCTGCTTCTTGTCCATAGTGAAGTTCACTCCAAGCAGGGACTCGTAGTCGTAGTTCGCAAGGTCGAGCGTGCCTTTCTTGCGGTGCAGGAACTTGCCCACGTCGCAGCTGAAATACATCGCGTCCCCGCCCTTGATGCCAGCGATGGCAATTTCCTTGATTCTGTCCAAAGGGAGGTTGAGATAGAGCCAGTTGTCTCCGTCATACAGATGGCGGTCGTACTCTATTTCGTAGGTCTTGTAATACTCGCGGCAAGGATCGTTCATCAGCATCACGTAGTTGTGGTTGAGGTCCAGCCCCACGAACTCCTGATAGAAGGACTGAGGGGTGTAGCTCTTGCGGCTAACGAAATTGCCGGAAGCGTCGTAGAAACTCCACTCGAACTCCACCGGCGGCTCTCCGTAGGCAAGGCAGAGCAGACGGTAGATTTCCCCGAGCATGCCAAGCTTCATCTCCTGAGCCTTTTTGGCGCTTTTGCATTCGCGCAGCTTGAGAGCGTCCTGACGCAGAATGGTCTTGAGCTGGGCGCAGAATGCGGAGGTGTTGTTGGCTATGAAGGACTCGGGCATCACCTCGGCAGGCACCACTCCGTACTTGCTGACCAGGTTGGACACTCCGGTGAAGGTGCCGCCGTCGCTGAGCGGATTGCTCAGCAGCCAGTCCACCTTGCGGTCATCGACAGGGAGCTTGCGGGTGTCTATAATGGCCTGCAGGAAGAGATTCGACTTTTCCAGCTGGTCGTAGAAGAAACAGTAGGACTGGGAGAACTGGAATTCGCCCATGTCGTGTTCGCTGATTGCCTTTGCGCGCAACACATTCAGCCCGGTGAAGAGCCAGCATCTGCCTGACTGCTTCTGGTTGGTAATGCCCTTGGTCTTCACCCTGTCGGAAAAATGGGTGTCGATCATTGCCTGGTTGGCTGCATTCTCAGCCAGCACGGAGATGGAGGTGGTGTTCAGGGCATTGCGCACGGCCTTGTCCGCGGCAGTGTTCTGATAGGACTTGCGAATCTCTTTGAGCATTTCTTCGCTGATGCCGCCTTCCGTCTGTGCGAAGGCGCCCACGCAGCACAGCGCTGCAAGCGCAGCTGTTATTCTTCTAATCTTCATATTTGTCAATATTGTGTATTCCAATTGCTGTAACCAAAGCCCCTATAAGGCCCACTCCCGCTGCAGTAAGCAGTATGTCCGTAAACTTCAGTTGAACAGGATAAGCCGCCATCATGGAGTTGCCCGGCATCGAGATAAAACCGAAGCGCTGCTGCAGCAGCACCACGACTATGCCTATGAGCAGGCCTGCGGCCGCTCCGATCCAGCTTATCATCCAGCCTTCCGTGCGGAAGACGCGGCGTATCAGTGACGGGCTTGCACCAAGGCTGCGAAGGGTCTCCCTGTCCTGCTTTTTCTCTATGATGAGCATGGAGAGCGAGGCGTAGATGTTGAAGGCCACAATCAGCACGACGAACATCAGAATCATGAATATGGCCGCCTTCTCATAGCTCATCATCTTGTAGAGCGCCGGCTGCTGCATAATCCTGTCCAGCACCTCGAAATCGGGACCGAGTATTGAGCTCAGTGTCTCCTTCGAAGGTCCCGGGCCTGCATCGCAGCGTATTTCGAAGGCACTCACTTCGCTGCTGTAATCCAGAAGCGTCCGGGCCTTGGCCATGGGCAGTATAACGCAGTTCCCTTCCAGGGAAACCACCTTCCCGGGCCTGAGGCTGATGCTCCTCAGGGAGGACTCCGGATTAATGAGCGAAATATCCTTTTTTCTGGAAGGATAGTACAATTCCAAAGAGTCCATAAAGGCTGTTCTGATGCCCAGTTCGCCAGCCAGGGAGGTACTTACGCTGCATTCATAGGCTGAATCCAGGCCTCTGACTTTTGCTATTGCCTGCCTGCCCCTGTAGCGCAGTGCAACCGTCTCTTCGAGCACCGGGCAAGCCTCGGTCACGCCCGGGAGCTCTGCAATACGCTCGAAACTGTCGCTGCTGCAGTCAAAAGTCTTGCCTTCCACTGCACGTACCAGAAAATCCGGATCGCTTTGTTTCAGGTTTTCCCGTATTGTGAAGTCAAAGCCGTTGTAAACGGAAAGTATGATTATGAGCGCCGCACTCCCAACTGCCATGCCGGCGGCACTGATTCCGGAAATCCAGCCCGTAACGCTGCCCGATTTTCCGGAAAAAAGATATCTGCCCGCTATTTTGCCCCAGACGCTCAATCCGACTACATCTTTAGGAGCTCTTCAATATGCTCGGCATAGTCCAGACTGGTGTCCAGATAGAAATCGAGCTCCGGCACTATTCTCAGTTGCTTGGCTACCTGCCTTCCGAGTTCGCCCCTGATGGACTTTTTCTCCTGCTCCAGGGTTTCCATAACTTCCTTCTGCTTTTCGGAAGGGAAGATTGAAACATAGACCTTGGCTATGGAGAGGTCGGGACTGATTCTCACTTCGCTGACGGTGAGCATAGCGCCACCGAAAGCCGCCATTCCCCGGCTGCGGATAATCTCGGCAAGGTCCCTCTGCAACTGCCTTGCGACCTTGAGCTGTCGTGTTGACTGTCCTTCCATGGCTATTTTACATTGATGATGAAGTAGTCCTTCTTGCCTTTCTGGACCAGTATGTATTTGCCGTCAATGATATCGCCTTCGCCTACCTGGCGGTTGATGTCCGTCATCTTCTCCTTGTTGATGGAGAAACCGTTGCCCTGAATCATCTTTCTGGCCTCGCCCTTGGAAGGGAATACCTGAGTCTCGACTGCAAGGAAATCGAGTACTCCCATAGGCAGCTTGTCTTTCGCAACGTTGAAGGTAGGCACTCCGTCAAACACTGCGAGGAAGGTCTTCTCGTCGAGACTGCGAAGGTCCTCGGCGCTGGCCTTTCCGAAAAGAATCTGTGAGGCGCGAATCGCTTTGTCCAGTTCCTCCTGTCCGTGAACCATCCTTGTAACTTCTTCTGCCAGAAGCTTCTGAAGTGAGCGGCGTCCCGGATCTGCGCGATGCTCCTCTATCGCGCTCTCAATGGTCTCGCGCTCGAGCATAGTGAAAATCTTGATGTATTTCTCCGCATCCTCATCGGACACGTTGAGCCAGAACTGGTAGAACTGGTAAGGGCTGGTGCGCTCGGCGTCGAGCCAGATGTTGCCCTTCTCGGTCTTTCCGAACTTGCCTCCGTCGGCTTTGGTGATAAGAGGGCAGGTGAGGGCATAGGCCTCGCCTGAGCAGGTGCGGCGGATAAGCTCAGTTCCTGTGGTGATGTTTCCCCACTGGTCCGCTCCTCCGAGCTGGAGCTTTACGCCCCTGTGCTCGTACAGATAAAGGAAATCGTAGCCCTGAAGCAGCTGGTAGGTGAATTCGGTGAAGGACATTCCCTCGGAAGAGTCGCGTGAGAGGCGCTTCTTCACCGAGTCCTTGCTCATCATATAATTCACCGTGATGAGCTTGCCTATGTCGCGGGTGAAATTGATGAAGGTATAGTCCTTCATCCAGTCATAATTGTTCACAAGCTCTGCCTTGTTCGGTGCGTCGGAATCGAAATCCAGGAAGCGTCCGAGCTGGGCTTTGATGCATTCTACATTGTGTGCGAGGGTAGCCTCGTCCAGCAGATTCCTTTCCTGGCTTTTCATCGAAGGGTCGCCAATCATTCCGGTGGCGCCGCCAACCAGGGCGAAAGGCTTGTTTCCGCAGGCCTGGAAATGCTTGAGAATCATTATGCTGACAAGGTGGCCGATATGGAGGGAGTCTCCTGTAGGGTCAATTCCTACATATGCGCTCATTGGTCCTTTGGCCAAAGCCTCCTCCGTTCCCGGAGTGATACTGTGGATCATTCCCCTCCAGGTGAGTTCTTCTACAAAATTCTTCATCTGATGTTTTTATAAATACCTACAAATTTAACAATTAATTGCGTAAATTTGCGCCGCAAACAGAAACAAAGTACAAACACATCAAGTAATATGAGAAAACACATCGTAGCCGGCAACTGGAAGATGAATACTACAGTTCCGGAGGGCATCGAGCTCGCAAAGGCAGTTGTTGCAGGCGCCGCACAGGTTCCTGCTGACGTCAAACTTATCATTGCAACCCCTTTCACCCACCTCTACCCTGTAGCTGAGGTAGTCAAGGGCACCCCTGTCGCTCTTTCTGCCGAGAACTGCGCAGACAAGGAGAAAGGCGCTTACACAGGAGAAGTTTCAGCGGCTATGCTTGCATCAGTTGGTTGCGAGTACACAATTCTCGGACACTCCGAGCGTCGTCAGTACTACGGTGAGACCGACGCCAAGCTTGTAGAGAAGACCAAGCTCGCGCTTGCAAACGGACTTGACGTCATCCTCTGTGTAGGTGAGAACCTCGAGGAGAGGGAAGCCGGAAAGCATTTCGATGTTTGCAAGGCCCAGACAGTGAACGTGCTCTCACACTTCACAGCTGAGGATATGAAGCACATCGTAATCGCTTACGAGCCGGTATGGGCAATCGGAACAGGCAAGA
>CAKMNE010000062.1 GCA_927798505.1 uncultured Bacteroidales bacterium | reverse complement strand
TCACTATGGAACAGAAACATATAGTTGATATTCACATTCCGAGCTATCTGGTTGACAAAAACCAGAAACTCAGGCCTTCCTGTTTTCTTTCACTCGCACAGGAAATGGCAATGGAAGCAGCCGACGTGCTGCATTTCGGTTTTGACGACCTGGCACAGCACAATCTCGCCTGGGTGGTATCCAGGACCCATCTCGAATTCATAGACAATCCGCAATGGAGGGACGAACTGCAATTCGCCACCTGGCACAAAGGCATCGACGGCCTGTTCTTTCTCAGGGACTATCTTCTGACAGACAAAGAAGGCGCCGTCAAAATCAAAGGAACATCTTCCTGGCTGGCAATAGACACCCAAAGCCGCAGGCTTTTCCGCACTGACAGACTCTCGGAGTACTTCGACGTTTCAGCCCAGTGCACCGAAAATGCAGTTGAGCAGCCAGCCCCGAAAATAGTCATCCCAAAGGATGCGGAGCGCGTCCTTGCGGGCAAGCGCACGGTCAAATACTCCGACGTGGACTTCATAGGCCACGCCAACAACACGGCATATGTACTATGGTCCATGGACCTGCTTCCCGACGAACTTGTCTATGAGGGCAGGCTCAAGACCCTGGACATCAACTTCAATCTCGAAACCCGCGCCGGAGAGGAAATCGAACTCTGGCTCTCGGAAGAGAAAACCCCCGATGAGCAAATCTACTACATCGAGGGCAAGGTGGACGGCCGCTCACATTTCACGGCCCGTTTCATATTCCAGTAACTCTCAATGGTCCAGTTCGAACTGGGCCATTCTTTTTTCCAGTTCCGGGAAGAGTTCCTCACGCATTCGGCTGGTGCAGGCACGAACTCCTCCCTGCTCACTTCCGGTAGTGGCAAGCGAGATGGAGCTTACTCCGTAGTAGAGCAGTTCCACGGCAAGTTCAGCTCCGCTCATTCCCTTGTAGCCCAGGGAGAAAAAGAAGCCGTCCCCCACCTTCTCCCGCACATCCATATCATAGACCACATTGAAGCCGTGGCGGCAGAAGATTTCCTTCATCCTGCGGGCCCTGCGCTCGTACTCGCGCGTATCTTCGACAAAATCTATCACTCCCTCGCAGCTGAGGTTGAGCATCTCGGCATAGGCGTACTGGGTGCTGGAAGTGCAGCCGCTGGTCATCATATAGAGAATGCTCGAGGTCAGCGTGCTGCCGAAAACGCCCGCATCACCATAGCGCGCGGCAAGCGCGGGATAGTACTTTCCGTACAGGGCGTCGCTGATGCAGCATAGGGCGATGCGCTGCCCCGCGTAGCTGAAGATCTTGGACGCGGAGAGCATCAGTATGTAATTGTCCGTGTAGCGCGCAACGCTCGGAAGATAAGGCTCGCAGAACGGCCTTCCCAGCTCATGGCGGTAGTCCATGCAGAAGTACGCGAGATCCTCGAGCACCACCGCGTCGTAGCGGGTCGCGAGTTCGCCTATAACCCGAAGCTCCCCCTCGTCCAGGCAGATCCAGGCCGGATTGTTGGGGTTTGAATATATGATGGCGGCCACGTCGCCCTCCGCCAGCTCCTCTTCGAGCCTGGCCCTGAGCTTTTCCGCTCCGCGATATGAATAGATGTCGAAGGACCTCCAGCCAATGCCGAGCACCGCGAGCTGGGACTTCTGAATAGGGAAACCGGGGTCTATGAAGAGCACCTTGTCCTTACCCGGAATGCGCTGCGTGCAGGCGGCGAAGGCTCCGAATGAAGCCTGGACCGAACCGGTCGTAGGGATGCAGCCGGAAGGGGCTATGTCTATGTTTATGAAGGCCTTGACGAAACGGGACGCGGCCTGCTTGAGCTCCGGAACGCCTCCGGCCGGAGGGTACTGGGAGCCCACTCCCCTCTCGAGCGCCCGCTTCTCGGCCTCGATTCCGTAATGGTTCGGGGCGAAGGCCGGGGAGCCCTGGTCCATACGTATGAAAGGAATGCCGGTGCGTTTCTCCAGCCCTTCCGCAATCAGCAGAGTTTCACCTATTGTTGCTCTTGAAAGGTCTGCGATATGGCATTCCCGGCAGAGTTCATCCACAAGTTCTTTATCGAAAATTCTCATAACAATTCGAATTTGTCTGCATCCTGAAGCGCAGGAAAACGCTTCCTGTAATCCCCGACAAGTTCCAGCTCGGCAAAGGAAGTCACTGAGCACTGCTCTGAGTCAGGGCATTCGCTGAGCACTTCTCCCAAAGGGTTGACAAGCACGGAGCCTCCATTGTAGGAGGCATTGGGGTCATCTCCCACACGATTGACTCCCGCCACAAAGCACTGGTTTTCAATGGCCCTCGCTTTCAGAAGAGTGTCCCAGGCGTAGCGGCGCGAAGCGGGCCAGCTGGCTCCGAGCAGAATCATATCGTAATCCCCGCGGTTGCGAAGCCACACCGGGAATCGCAGGTCGTAGCAGGTGGCAAGCAGGAAACGGTACCCCTTCCACTGTGCAATCACCCGATCCCGCCCCGGGGTGTAATCCTGAGCCTCCTTTGCAAAGAGATGTCTCTTGTCATACTGGTCCCATGTACCGTCCGGACGCACAAAATACATCCTGTTGAAATACTTTCCGTCTTCAACAACGGCCACGCTGCCGGCAATGACAGAGCCAAGATATTTGGAGCGGCTGAGCATCCACTGGAAAGCAGGACCTCCGGCCGGCTCGGCAGCTTCGGCAGCGGAAGTCACAAAGCCGGTATTGAACATCTCGGGAAGGAGATACAGCTCTGCGTGAGGCGTCTTGGCAAACAGGGCATCCAGCCTGGACAGATTGTCTGCGGACCGCTCCCACAGTATATCACATTGAATCAGTGCTATTAACATTTTGTCAAAAAAAATTTGAACAAACCTTGCTAAGGTAGGAATTTGTTTTCGCAATCCAAATTATTGTTCGTATTTTTGAAGCCTGTTGTTTACAAATGAAAGTACTGAAATTCGGAGGCACATCTGTTGGAAGTGCCGCATCCCTGGCAAACGTCAAGGAAATTGTCAACTCCTGCGAGGAGTCTGTTGTAGTAGTGGTTTCCGCCCTTGGCGGGATTACAGATGCCCTTTTGAAGACGGCTTCCCAGGCGGAAGCGTCAGATGAGCTGTGGAAGGAAAGTTTCGAGGCCATAAGGCAGCGTCACATCAGCCTGATGTCTGAGCTTATGCCGGACGGCTGTAAGGCTCAACCCGAGCTTGAGGGTATGCTTCAGAGACTTCACGACCTCTATCTCGGAGTATATCTCATAGGAGCGCTTGCGCCCAAGACCGTAGCCGAAATAGTCAGCTACGGGGAAAGGATGTCATCCCTGCTCATCTCCGAGTACATAGGCATTCCTTTGCGCAACTCCCTGGATTTCATCCGCACAAGTTGGAGGGGCGGGCGCAACACCCTGGACTCCGCACTCAGCGAAGAGCTTATCAGGCAGGCCTTCAGTGAGCTCCCGCCTCGCGGAGCAAAGATTCTCGTTCAGGGCTTTATCTCACGGGACAGCGTCAGCTCCGACATCAGCAACCTCGGCCGCGGAGGCTCGGATTACACCGCCGCCATCATCGCTGCCGCCCTGGGCGCTGACCAGCTTCAAATATGGACCGACGTGGACGGGTTCATGACTGCCGACCCGCGAATCATAAAGAGTTCCTATGTCATCGACCACCTCAGCTATGACGAGGCCATGGAACTGTGCAACTTCGGCGCAAAGGTCATATACCCTCCTACCCTCTATCCGGCCTGCACCCGGAATATCCCCATACTTATCAAAAACACATTCAACCCTTCCGCTCCGGGCACCGTCATCTCAAGCAGCAGCCCGGCAAACAGCAAGGGAATACGGGGCATCTCATCCATAGACAACACCTGCCTGCTGACGCTCTCCGGCGTATCTATGGTTGATATTGTGGGTGTGGACCGCAGGATATTCACCGCCCTTGCAAAGGACAACATCTCTGTGTTTTTCATCAGCCAGGGCTCTTCTGAAACCGGCATTTCCTTCGGGCTGAAGGTCGAGGACGCCGACAGGGCGAAAAAGCTCATAGACGAAGAATTCTGCCACGAAATCAGCGAGGGAGCCATACTTCCGGTCAGAGTGGACAAGGAACTCGCCACCGTAGCAGTGGTGGGCGAATCGATGGCACACAACCCCGGCGTTGCAGGAAAACTCTTTTCAATACTCGGGCGCAACGGCATCAGTGTGCTGGCAATAGCCCAGGGCTCACCAGAAATCAATATTTCCTTCGTAATCGAAAGGAAACATCTGCGCAAGGCCCTGAATGTCATTCATGACGGTTTCCTGCTTTCCGAGTACCAGGAGCTTAACCTCTTCATATGCGGAATAGGCACCGTGGGCGGACAGCTCATAGACCAGATTGCCGCACAGAGGGAAAAACTGATGCTCACCCGAAACCTGAAGCTCAACATAGTGGGCATTGCCCGAAGCAACAAGGCTGTATTTGACCGTGAGGGCATTGATCTGTCCAGCTGCAGGGAGAGGCTCGAGAAAGAAGGCAAAGCTATTGATACACAAAAGCTCAGGGACGGAGTAATAGCGATGAACATCTTCAACTCCGTCTTCGTGGACTGCACGGCAAGCGCAGCGGTTGCGGGGCTTTACAAGGACTTCTTCGAGCACGGAATATCCGTTGTTACCGCCAACAAGATTGCAGCCTCATCGGATTACGACAACTATCTGGACCTGAAGAAGACAGCCCGCGAGCGCGGGGTGAAATTCCTTTTCGAAACCAACGTGGGTGCCGGACTTCCTATTATCAACACCATCAACGACCTCGTAAACTCCGGCGACACAATACAGAAAATCGAAGCCGTGGTCAGCGGAACCCTGAATTTCATATTCAACACCCTTTCCGAGGACATTCCTTTCAGCAAAACCGTAAGACTGGCACAGGAGTCCGGATTTTCGGAGCCTGACCCGCGCATCGACCTTTCCGGAAAGGATGTAATACGCAAACTCGTAATCCTTTGCCGCGAAGCAGGCTACAAGGTCAATCAGGAGGATGTCAAAGCCAATCTCTTCATCCCTGCGGACTTCTTCGACTGCAGTATTGAAGAATTCTGGGAGAAACTGCCTTCCCTTGACGGGCAATTCGAGCAGAGGCGCAAGGAACTGGCGGCCCAGAAGAAGCGCTTGAGGTTCGTTGCAAGCATGGAAAACGGAGTATTCAGCGTAGGTCTCAAGGAAATCAGCGAGTTCCACTCCTTCTACGTATTGGACGGATCCAACAACATAGTACTTCTGACAACGGAGCGCTACCACCAGCATCCTATGCTCATCCAGGGCTACGGAGCGGGCGCCGGCGTCACCGCTGCCGGAGTTTTTGCCGACATAATGAGCATAGCAAACATTTAAGATATGAAAATAGCAATAGTTGGCGCAAGTGGCGCCGTAGGTCAGGAATTACTTAAAGTGCTCGAACAGAGGAACTTCCCTGTAGATGAGCTTCTCCTTTTCGGCTCGCAGCGCAGCGCAGGCACCAGTTACAGCTTCCGCGGAAAGGAATACACCGTACGCCTTCTTCAGCACGGTGACGACTTCAAAGGCGTGGACTATGCCTTCGTATCCGCCGGTGCGGGCACCTCAAAGGAATTTGCTGAAACGATTACAAAGCACGGAGCTGTAATGATTGACAACTCCAGCGCCTTCCGTATGGATGAGGATGTGCCACTAGTTGTGCCTGAATGCAATGCAGAGGATGCCCTCGTGCGTCCGAGGGGCATTATCGCAAACCCTAACTGCACGACCATTATGATGGTGGTCGCCCTTCAGCCTATTGAGAAACTCTCCCATATAGAGCGCATCCACGTAGCCAGCTACCAGTCTGCCTCCGGAGCCGGAGCCCAGGCCATGGCCGAACTCCAGCAGCAGTACCGCGAGATAGTGGAAGGCAAGGAACCTACGGTCAACAAATTCGCATACCAGCTGGCCTACAATGTAATCCCTCAAATAGATGTATTTACCGACAACGGATACACCAAGGAGGAGATGAAGATGTTCAATGAGACTCGCAAGATCATGCACACCGATGCCCGCTGCTCTGCGATGTGCGTGAGAATCTCATCTCTTCGCTCCCACAGCGAAGCCGTATGGGTGGAGACAGCCGAGCCTCTGAGCGTAGAGCAGGTTCAGGCAGCCCTTGCAGCGGCTCCCGGAGTAACCCTGCTCGACGACCCTGCAACCAAGACCTACCCTATGCCTCTGTTTACGGGTGGAAAGGATGATGTCTATGTGGGTCGCGTACGCAAAGACCTTGCAAACGAGAACGGAATCACTTTCTGGCTCTCATCCGACCAGATACGCAAAGGGGCGGCATTGAATGCCGTCCAGATTGCGGAATATCTGATAAGTCAGAAAAACTAAACGGTAGGAGCGTCCTTGCTATAGAGGAAACGGCGGATTTTCAATGTCGCCGTTTTCTCGAACGGCTTGGTCATAAGCTCCACACTCTTGATTTGTGAAGCCACATTGACGCGGGCATTGACATAGTCTGAAACACTCTTCTTGAAGCTCTCCACCGCAGCCTTTGTCTGTTCGTCGGTTTTTGCCTCGGCAAGGTCGAACAGGGAATCCGCAGCCTTCACGAGAGCAACCAGTTTGTTGCCGCGGGTAACCACGATAATGTCCTCAATCTGAGGGATTTCCTTAGCCACCATCTCTATCTCTTCCGGGTAGATGTTTTCGCCTGAAGCGCCTACTATCATATTACCAAGCCTTCCCTTGATGCCGTAGCGGCCCTTCTCATCCACAGAGGCCAGGTCTCCGGTACGGAACCATCCGTCAGGAGTGAAAGCCTCGGCTGTGCGGGAGGCATCCTTGTAGTAGCCCGGGAACACATTCTCTCCCCTTGCGACTATCTCACCTTCTCCGGTGGCCGGGTTGATATTGTCAAGACGCAGCTCCATTCCATAGACTGGCGTTCCTATCTGACCGGGAACCGTATTCTTGTAGCTGCACAGCGTCAGAAGAGGTGCGCATTCGGTAAGGCCGTAACCGATATGGTAAGGGAAACGGGCCTTCTGCAGGAAGCGCTCTACCTCCACATCCAACTTTGCTCCTCCTATTCCGAAGAAGCGCAGACGGCCGCCAAAAATCTTGATCATACGTTTTCCCACTATCTTGCAAAGGGTACGGTTCATATGCAAATCCATCCAATGCAGGAACTTGGACCTCTTGAGCATAGGCAGAATACTGCCTCTGTACACCTTTTCGATGATTAGAGGAACCGAAAGCATGGCGGTAGGACGGACTTCGCTCATCACCTGCATCAGGAAACTCGGGGTTGGCGGTTTTGGGATATAGCACACGCTGGCGCCGGTGCTGAAAGGATAGAGCATTCCGAGGGCAAGCTCATAAGCGTGGGCAAGCGGCAGGATGGAAAGCATCACGTCATTGGTATCCAGGGGGAAATAATGTATGCCCGCGCGCACATTGCCTATGAAATTGCGATGCAGGAGCATTACACCCTTTGCGGATCCGGTGGTTCCGGAGGTATAGATGATGGTTGCCAGCGAATCCGGCAGCGGGCTGCTGACATTTGCAAACGCCGCTTCACTGCTGTTGTCCCTCACGATTTCGAGAGTCTCGATTGCAAATACCAGGTTCATGGAGTCCAGAACCTGCTCGTCAAGCTTTGCGAGTTGCTTTGCTGAAGCAAAAAGTACCTTTGCTCCCGAATGTTCGAGGACATGTTTCGCCTCGCTGCCCGTAAAATCCGGGAGTACAGGTACGGCTACGCGGCCGAAAGCGGTCGCTGAGAAAAAGGCGACAGACCAGTTGGGATGTCCTGTGGAGTAGATTGCCACTCTGTCCCCCGCTCCCACGCCGTGACGGCTGAGTATGGTGGAGAGTCGCTCACAGGCGTACTTGAAGGATCCGAAGGTATATCCGGCCTCCGAACCGTAAAGACGGTTCATTGTCTTCGGTGCATACTGCGAAGTCGAGAAGCGGAAAAGGTCCTCAAGGGTACGCAGGCTGTCAATTTGGGCTGTTGTTGCCATATAAATCAGGTTTGGTTTCAGTAAT
>CAKMNE010000061.1 GCA_927798505.1 uncultured Bacteroidales bacterium | reverse complement strand
GGTGGGACCGTAAGCCGGTTTCTGTTTTAATCCGTCATTTATCTTCGCAACCTACCCCCTGACATCGGACGGGCAGTCCTCATCTGTCAGTATATTTGGTTTTGCAGGTCGCAGTGCCGTACCCGCTGCGAATCGCTTCAACAGCGTCGTGAGCTCTTACCTCACATTTTCACCCTTACCTTTCGGCGGTTGTTTTCTGTTACAGCTGGCGTAAGGTTACCCCTACCTGCGCTTTCCGCAGTGCGATGCCCTACCCTGTCCGGACTTTCCTCAGCCTTTCGACCGCGACGAATCGTCCCACCTGATTTCATTCTTGACTATATGTTAGTAGTCGGGCGCAAAAGTAAAAAATATTCTTGAGGCGAGCAAGCGTAGCAGAATAGCAAAATATATGATTTCCTGCAAACCGTTCCCCCAAAAGGTAGAAGGATTATGCACATTGGACTTTTCCTGAAGTGACAGATAAGTACTACAAAGGAGCCGTGACTTGCCTGTTGCATAATACAGCAGGCGCAGGCAGCTGCCTCTCCCTGGCCTTTTGTTGTCTGCCTTTTGCCATCATCGTCGGCGCAACCCTCTCTCAACCACTTCTTTCGACTTCGCCACCACTCTCTCTGCCGACTAGTGTTGTCCGATACTTACCGTGACCTCCTCCCAGACAGATGGGCTAAAGAATAGCAGGGCAACACACCCTGCTTTCTTTATGCATCTGGTACGTAATCGCGGAGACGCTTACCGATACTTCCTGATGTGATAGATCAGGAGCTAAATGTGCGTGAGAGGCCGATTTTCATCCTGATGTGACACATCAGGAAAACTGGGATGGGCCACAGAGAGGCCTGGAAGGCAGGTTGGGGATTTCCTGATGTGATAGATCGGGAGCTAAAAGTGCGTGTGAGGCCGATTTTCATCCTGATGTGATAGATCAGGAAAACAGGGATGGGCCACAGAGACTAACGGGAAGAGCAAAACAGGGAAGGGAACCAGCAAAACAGGGTTAGGAAGTGCAACAGAGGAGCTGGAATAGCGTTGTTCCAAATCGTTTTGGGATTGATGTGCCCTGCAGGCCTCTCTAGAGGGGGGGTGAATCCCAAAACGGGGCAAAAAGTCGTCGTTTTGGGATGGACATGCCTTCTAGCGCCTTCTATGAGGGGTAAATCCCAAAACGATTTTGAACAACTGCCCTGAGAGCACATAAAGGCATTCAGGCAGTTCCTAACGTTACACGTCAGGAGCTAAACGTGCGTGGAAGGCTGATTTGCATCCTAACGTTATACGTCAGGAAAATAAGGATGGGTCATAGAGGGCCGGCAAGGGTCATGGAGGACACCGGCAAGGGCAACAGAGGGCCGGGAAGTGGCAAACAGACCATTGGGAAGGGCAACGGAGGACACCAGGATGTGTCACAGAGGTGGAGATGTGGGGAGGATGTAGGGAGATGTGGGAGGATGTGGGGAGATGTGAGGGATTTTTTGTAAATTTGCGGGGTGGATGGCCCCTGGGGCAAGGGGTAACCACAAGGTTGAGACTGTAAGTGGGAGGCTAATAGAAGAGACCACTAGGGTGAGACTATAAGGTTGATTAACAATAAACTACTATTCAGATATGACTCTTATCAAATCGATTTCCGGAATCCGCGGGACTATTGGCGGGCCGGCAGGAGAGGGACTGACCCCGATTGATATTGTGAAATTCACATACGCATACTGTGCCACACTACCTGAAAGGCTTGGCACCGCAGCACACCCTGCAGCAACCCAGGCAGGCACCGCAGCACAACACTGCCAGGCAACCCCAGCCACAAACCCTGCAGCAACCCCTGCAGCACAACCGGCAGCAAGCCAGGCAGGCAGCAAGACAGACTGCCAGGCAACCGAGGCCACACCCCGCCGCTACAAACTCGTGGTGGGAAGAGATGCGCGACTTAGCGGGGAGATGGTGGAGCAGCTGGTATGCGGAACGATTGTGAGTTGCGGAATCGATGTGGTGAAGTGCGGGTTTGCGTCCACGCCGACGACCGAACTGGCGGTGAAGATGGCGGGAGCCGATGGCGGCATCATCATAACGGCGTCACATAATCCACGTCAGTGGAACGCCCTCAAACTGCTTAATTCAGAGGGCGAATTCCTCACCGCTGCGGAGGGCCAGGCCATACTCGAGCTCGCCGAGAGAAGCGATTTCGACTTCGCGCCGGTGGACACGCTCGGCAAAATCACCGAACACGACTTCACGGATGAACATATAGACTCAGTCCTCGCGCTTGAGGCGGTGGACGCCCAGGCCGTTCGCAAGGCCGGATTCAAGGTGGTGCTCGACTCCATCAACAGCGTGGGAGGAATCATAATGCCGCGCCTGCTGGAGCGCCTCGGGGTGGAATGCATCACGATCAACGGCGAGCCGACCGGCGACTTTGCGCATAACCCGGAGCCGCTGCCGAAGAACCTCGTGGAGCTCAGCGAAACCGTCGTGCGCACAGGCGCGGACCTTGGAATCAGCGTCGATCCGGACGTGGACAGGCTGGCTTTCATATGCGAAAACGGCGAGCCGTTCGTCGAGGAGTATACTCTTGTGGCAGTGGCGGACTACCTGCTCGAACGAGCTGAGAAACAGGGAGTTAGCCCGCGCAATACGGTGTCCAACCTCAGCTCAAGCAGGGCTCTTCGCGATGTGACGGAGGCTCATGGTGGCCAGTACTTCGCGGCCGCAGTGGGGGAGGTCAATGTCACGACCAAGATGCATGAGGTGGGCGCGCTCATCGGCGGCGAGGGCAACGGAGGCGTCATCTACCCGGCCTCGCACTGCGGCCGCGACGCCATGGTAGGAGTCGCCCTTTTCCTCAGCCAGCTGGCGCATAAGGGGTTGAAAGCCTCCGCGTACAAGGCGACTCTGCCGCAGTACCATATCGCCAAGAACCGCATCGACCTCTCCGACGCGTCAACCATCGACCGCATACTCGAAGAGATGAAGCGCCACTTCGCCTCCGAAAAGATCAACACGATAGACGGAGTCAAGATCGACTTCGAGGCCAGCCGTCAGTGGGTGCACCTGCGCAAGTCCAACACGGAGCCGATTATCCGGGTATATAGCGAAGCGCCGACCGAGGAGCAGGCGGTGGCCCTCGGCAACGAAGTGGTCGCCCTCGCATATAAGATAATGGGCCAAAACAGCTAGGCCGCCCGCAACAGCAAAACCAAAGCCAGCCGCAAAGCCAACAGCACAGCCAGAAGCACCATGTTCAGTTTCCGCACTACCCCGATTACGGAGCAGCTTGACAAAAGCCTGCTCCAGGGCCGTGTGGGCTGCTTCTGCACGCAGAACTGCTTCGACACCGGCAGCGAGCGCTACCTCTGGGAGCACTTCCGGCAGAGGGGCCGTCTCGCCAAGCTCTTCACCCCGCGCGAAACCGAGCTCACGCCGGGCACCAACCATATCGAATTCAGCCAGGAGGATCTTCAGGAGCTGGACGCCGTCGTCGTGGAAATCCAGGACACGGGCGTGCGCTATTTCAACTTCACGCGCGACGTCATGCGCCTGCTCTCCACCCGCGCGAGGATGGAAGACGGGCCGGCAATCTATATCATAGACCACTTCAACCCGCTGGGCCGCATAGTCGAAGGCACCATGCCCGCCATCGAGGCGGACCTGTGGACGCCCAAGGTTGCGCATCGCCATGGCCTGACGCTCGGCGAGCTGTGCAACTTCTATGTAGGCGAGATCGACGCCAAATTCCCCCTGCACGTCATATCCGCGCGGGCGGTACGCTCGCACGCGGACATAATGCCTTGGACTATAGCCCCTTCCTCCGACCTGCCGGGAATGTTCTCCTGCGCCATGTACAGCGGAGGCGGCCTATGGAACAACACCACCCTCACCCCGGGCATCGGCACTTCGCGTCCCTACGAATACCTCGGCGCACCATGGCTCAAGCCCGACTCTACCCCGCTTCCGCCGCATCCGGAAGGCGTCATCATGCGCCCCTGCAGCTTCACCCCTTCGGCCGGACGCTACGCGGGCGAGCGGTGCCTCGGGTACCAGATCATCCTGCGGCCGGGCGTGCAGTACCATAATTTGCTGCATACGCTGGAAATGATGCGCTGGTTCGCGGAGCGCTATTCGCAATTCGAAATGCTCCCGCAACTTCATGTGAAGGTGGCGGACCCCGTGATTTCGGAATATCTGCGGGGCGGAATCACCTTCGACATAGTCCAGGAGCATATCAAGGCCGAAGAGCAGAAATTCATCCGCAAGGCCAAACGCTACACGCTCTACGACGAGCAGCCATACAGAATCAAATAGCCTCTACCCCTTGGCCAGAATCCTTCGCAGGTCGGACAGGGTCCTGCCCGTGCAGCTTTTGATTGCGCGGCTCAGGGATGCCCGGCTCTGGAAGCCGCTCGCCACCATAAGGTCATAATAATCAATGTCAGGGTCGTCATTAAGAAGCCGCTTGATCTGCTCCACGCGCAAGCCGTTGATCCAGGTGTTGAAGTTCATCATCTTCACGGAGTTTATGTAGGACGATAGGACACGGGAGCTGACCCGCATCTGCTCAGCCACGTTGTACAAGGATACATCCTCTTTACAATATGGTCGGTCCGGACGGTTTTCCCACTCGCGAACCTTTACCTCAATCCCTCCGAGTTCCGATGAACTGGCACGCTCCATCACATCCGGGTTCATGACTCTGCCTCCTGCGAGCACATCAGGCTGAAGATTGAAAATCAGCAGGGTGAACCAAACCACTACCACCGTTGACAAACAAACCACAACGAGATCGGCGGTAACGCTTCGGGTGATGCACAAATCCACAATAGTCAGTGAGATATACCACACAAGAAGGAACGGCGTTTGCCTGGACAGGTCATGGAGACTCTCGCTACGGGTTCCGGTGAAGACATCGTCGATTCTCTGGCGGTACGCGATGCTGTCTTTGATGACATACCAGATCATCAGTGGAGGGAACCAGAAAAACCCGTGTTTGCTTTCAAGCAACTTCAGGGCGCAGAAACCAAGTACGGTCCACTCCACATAGTAAACGGCCGCCCAGAACCAGTGAAAATCCAAATGATTGAATCCGTTAGCAATGAGCCAGCAGCCCCATATATCCATAAGGCAATCCAATATGGCAGCGACTGCAACTCCTACATGAGCATACCTGTATTTTGTCTGGACATAGACGCGTCTGCGGACAAAGAGCAGGAACACAGCGACCATTGCCGAAACAACGGCCCTGACAAGATAAATCGTATATGCCAATAACATAGGGCCAAAGCATTTATTGTTTCTAAGTGCAAACTTACGTTCTTTTTTTCATGAAAACCAAAGCAAATTCGTGAATGTTTTGAGAATTTCGGGAGGGTGGAATGCCAAAAGGTTTCAGCAGAGGATTTTATCATGGTTCATTTGGGTTCAATAGGACATTTATTCGTATATTATTGCTATATTTGTAGCGATGGAAACCAAGCTATCTAACGCATCAGCTATCAGACCTATGAGCATGCGCCGGCCCCCTATCGAGGCCGGACTTCAGAAGCATTGGTTTGCCATCCGTCTCAAGTATATCAAAGCCGAGAAATTCGCATCTCTGCTCCCGACATCTCTGGGAAAGTGTTTCGTCCCTCCTGTAGTCACAAATCTGGTTTTCATCTACTCCGACTACAAGACTCTCTGGAACTACCGGACTTTCAATCTGAACGGCAGCCACATGGGCTTCATGCGTAACCCGAAGACCTGGGAACCGGTTATCGTAAGGGACAGGGACATGGAAATCTTCATGCGAATCTGCGGCGCGAGCAAGTGCCCGATAGTGATGACTGAAAAGCCGAGCGTCAAGCTCGGGGACTTCGTGAGAGTCACGGGCGGGCCTTTCAAGGGAGCTGAAGGCTATGTTGTGCGTATGCAAAAATCCAAGAGGGTGCTGATTGACGTGGGATCCCTGCTATGGGTCGCCACTGACTACATCAGCCCCGACCTACTTGAGACAATACCGAAAGAGGAGTCCGGCGCGAAAGACAGCTGACACTCCCCCGCTTTTTCCTCTCAAAACCAAAATTTATGCACTATGTTATTGAAGAGGAAAATAATGCAACACTTCGCACACCAGTGCTGTTAAGTCGAGGAGCGAAGAAGTTTTATGGCCACACCGGACTCTGTTCCGGGGTGAGGATAGGCAATAGCACCATCCTGGGGCGGCTGCTCGATGACATAGACCGCATCCCGCAGATAGACGCTCACATCATCGTGACCAACCACAAGTTCGCTCCCATCTTCGATGAGTGGGCTGCGGAGCAGCATTACACCCTCCCCATAAACAGGAAATAGAAGAAAGACGGCGCAAGATTTATAGAATAGCTATGCTGAAATACAATGTTACACTTGAGGGCAAGACAGTCCTCGTCACCGGAGCCGCAGGCTTCATCGGAGCCAATCTCGTGAAAAGGCTCTTTGCAGACATCAACGACATCAGGGTAGTGGGCATCGATTCCATCACCGACTACTACGATGTGAACATCAAATACGAAAGGCTCTCCGAAATCGAAGCCCTCGGACGGGACTGGACCTTTGTCAAGGGCAACATAGCCGACAAGGCCCTCATCGAGCAGCTTTTCACCGACTACCGCCCCGCCGTTGTGGTCAACCTCGCCGCCCAGGCCGGAGTGCGCTACTCCATCACCAACCCGGACGCCTATATTGAGAGCAACCTGCTAGGCTTCTACAACATCCTGGAGGCCTGCCGCCACCACGAAGTGGAGCATCTGGTCTATGCCAGCAGCTCAAGCGTTTACGGCTCCAACAAGAAGGTGCCTTACTCCACCGACGACAAGGTGGACAACCCGGTGAGCCTCTACGCCGCAACCAAGAAGAGCAACGAGCTGATGGCCCATGCCTACTCCAAGCTTTACGACATCCCTTCCACGGGCCTGCGTTTCTTTACGGTCTATGGCCCTGCGGGCCGTCCCGACATGGCCTACTTCGGCTTCACCAACAAGCTGCGCGAGGGAAAGACCATACAGATCTTCAACTACGGCAACTGCAAGAGGGACTTCACCTATGTGGACGATATAGTCGAGGGCGTGGTACGCGTGATGCAGCACGCTCCTGAGCGCCGCAAGGGCGAGGACGGACTTCCGGTTCCGCCTTACAAGGTCTATAACATAGGAAACAGCAATCCGGAGAACCTGCTGGACTTCGTTACCATACTCCAGGAAGAGCTGATTGCCGCAGGCGTGCTCCCTGCCGACTACGATTTCGAGGCTCACAAGGAACTCGTGCCTATGCAGCCGGGCGACGTGCCTGTGACCTATGCCGACACCACTCCGCTGGAGGAGGACTTCGGATTCAGACCAAACACCAGTCTTCGTGAGGGACTGCGCAGATTTGCCAAATGGTATGCCAATTATTACGGAAAGATATGAGTGAACTTAAAATTGCTGTAGCCGGCACAGGCTACGTAGGACTTTCAATCGCGACACTGCTTTCGCAGCGTCACAAGGTAACAGCAGTGGATGTGATTGCAGAGAAGGTGGAGAAAATCAACAACAGGGTCTCCCCTATCCAGGACGATTACATCGAGGAATATCTGAGAACCAAGCCTTTGCAGCTGACCGCCACCCTTGACGGAGAGGCCGCCTACAGGGACGCGGACTTCGTGGTCATTGCCGCCCCTACCAACTACGACAGCAAAAAGAATTTCTTCGACACCTCCCACGTGGAGGAGGTCATAGACCTGGTTCTTAAGGTCAATCCGGAGGCTGTGATGGTAATCAAATCCACCATCCCGGTGGGATACACCGCTTCGGTAAGGGAGAAGTTCTCCTACCGCGAGCGTCAGGCCGACGGCACCATGAAGGTGGTCACCCCGAAGATCATCTTCGCCCCGGAGTTCCTTCGCGAGAGCAAGGCTCTCTATGACAATCTCTACCCGAGCAGAATAATAGTGGGATATGAGCAGGGCGATGCCGTGCTCGAGGCCGCTGCTCACCGTTTCGCCGCCCTCATCAAGGAGGGATCGCTGAAGGAGGATGTGCCGGTGCTCTTTATGGGAAGCACCGAGGCCGAGGCCGTGAAGCTCTTTGCCAACACCTACCTGGCGCTGCGCGTGAGCTATTTCAACGAGCTGGACACCTATGCTGAGATGAAGGGGCTGGACACCAAGTCCATCATAGACGGAGTCTGCCTGGATCCGCGCATCGGCTCACACTACAACAACCCTTCCTTCGGCT
>CAKMNE010000060.1 GCA_927798505.1 uncultured Bacteroidales bacterium | reverse complement strand
TCATGCTTGCCAAGGGTAACCGCAGCCAGGCTGTCACCGATGCCTGCCGCAAGCATGGAGGCTTCTACCTCGGCTCCATCGGAGGCCCTGCCGCCATCCTTGCCCAGAACAACATCAAGAGCATCGAATGCGTGGAGTACCCTGAGCTCGGTATGGAAGCAATATGGAAAATCGACGTGGTCGATTTCCCTGCCTTCATTCTCGTTGACGACAAGGGCAACGATTTCTTCAAGAAGATAGGACTCTAGGACGCTATGAAAGGAAGGTTCAAGGCTTTGCGCATTGTGCTGCTCGTTCTGCTCACGCTGGTGGTGCTGCTTGTCGGCACTGTCTGTGTGGCGCTATTTACACCGCTTCGCAACACCTTGATAAACAAGGCTCTGGAGTCCACTCTGGATGCTAAGGTGGAAGTGGCTGGACTGCATCTGAAGCTGCTGCGCACTTGGCCTGAACTCTCCCTCGATTTAAATGATATCTCGGTGACATACCCGGCGCCTTCAGACACGGTGCTGGGTGTGTCTTCCCTTGCGTTGAGGCTCAATGTGCCTAAGGCCCTGCACGGCTTCATCGATGTGCCGCAGGCCTCGCTGAATGGCGTGAAGGCGGACCTTGACTGGTCTGACACCCTTATGCTCAAGACTTCCTCAGTCCCGAAGGATACCCTTAAGGAGAAGAAGCCGCTGACGCTTCCTCAGATGAGGGTCAATCTGTCCATATCGGATACTGACCTGGATTTGCTGGACTATGTCAAGAATCTGTCGTTGAGGCTTTCCGTTTCCGCCGTCAATGACGGGGATGACACTGATCTCTCCCTCCTTCTAAGCTCTGACCGGATCCGCGCCGTTACCCCCGCAGGCAGAGTATCCCTGAGGGACTTTGTGCTGGAGGCATATGCCGGTGACAAGACTTCCATGCGCACCGTGAACCGCAGGAAGCACAGCAGTGACGAGTATTTGTCCGAGCAGGATTTCCTTTTGTCGGACATAGACATCCGGCTCGACAGCGCCCTTACCGCTTTGCTCAGGCAGTGGAATCCCCGCGTGAAACTGCGTTTTGCCAAGGCGTCCGTGCGCACTCCGGCTCTGCCGCTGCGCACCCGTGTGGATGAGTTTGATGCCAGTGTGGATCTCAACGGACTCTCCATCGATGCCCTCAAACTGCGCTGCGGAGCTTCCGATTTGGACCTTACCGGTTCTGTTACCGGAATCTCCGGGATTACCACCGGCAGCGGCCAGGGTGAGTACAATGTGGCCCTGGACATACATTCCCATCTGATTCAGGCCAATCAGCTTCTCGCTGCCCTGGAGCAGGGAAAGCAGGGGAGTGTGCAGCATCTTGATTCCGAAGAGGAGGAAGATTATGATGCTGTGCTGGAAGAGGACTATATCACTGCCGCTGACACTGCCGCAAGGCAATTGAAACTCTTCGTGATTCCGTCGAATGTCAATGCGGAGATTCATCTGAAGGCTGACAATGCCATCTATTCCAATATCTGCGCCGAAGATTTGAACGCGAGGTTGCGCATTACCGAGAGAACGGCCCAGGTGGTCGATCTGAAGGCCCGCACTGACTTCGGTTCAGTTAGCGCCGATGCGTTCTATTCGACCAAATCCAAGAAGAACATCAATGCCGGCTTCGATGTTAAGCTGAAGAACATTACTGCCGACAGGCTTATTGACCTTGTGCCTTCGGTAGATACACTGGTGCCGATTCTGAGTTCCTTCAAGGGAAATCTGAACTGCGAACTTGCGGCTACAACCAGCCTGGATACACTCTACAGACCGAAGTTGCCGACTATGGAAGGCGCTTTCAGGATTACCGGCAGTGAATTGTCCCTCAATCAGGAGGGCAGTTTCAAGACCATAGCAAAAATCCTGATGTTCCGGGACCGCAAGAAGGGGCGTATAGATTCCCTGTACATCAGCGGCACAGTGCGTAACAGTCAGGTCCGCCTCTATCCTTTCCTGCTCAGTCTGGACCGTTACTCTCTTGCGTTGGGAGGATGGCAGAATTTCAGCGGCAGATTCGACTACAAGGTTTCGCTGTTGCGCTCGCCTATTCTTATCCGTTTCGGAGTGAATCTCTACGGAAGCGATTTCGCCCATTTGAAGTGGCGTCTTATGAAAGCCCAGTTCAAGGGTGTCAATGTCCCTAGTTTCCACGAGGATGTGGATGAACTGCTGTATTCCAAGCAGAAAGCCATCAAGGGAGCAAACGGCAAACTCTCCGATCGCATAGTGGGAGGCGGTGAAGTCGAAAGGATGGAGTCCCACCGCTCTGATGACCTGGCGCTGTGCGACAGCGCGGAATATATCTCCGATGAAGAACTGGAGCAGATTGTGCGCATCCCTCGCCTTGCCCCTATCCCTGTGCCGCGTCTTCTTCCGCTTCCGGAAGAAGTGCCTGTGCTCTCAAATTAAGAAATAAGTACCCAATGAAACCCAAAACTGTAATTTTATCAGTTTCTTTATTAATTACCCTTCTGGCAAATGGCTTTCAGCTGTCAGCTGAGAGCCTGCCGGAGAGGGAATCCCGGCGCCATGAAGTCCGCCTTGGCTGGGGCGACCAATTGTTCGAAAATCTCATCTGGCAGAATCCGCAAACAATTGTGGACAATCTGCCCGAGTCCTTCAGCAAGACCTACAAGGAAAACTACAGGTACAGCCAGCACTGGAGCGCGGAATACCAGTGGCGGGCAAACGGCTGGCTCGGAATAGGTGCCCTTGTAGATGCCTCCGCCTGTTTCTGGGACGATGTGACACGCAATGGTAAGGGCCTTCAGACCGACATCGCTAAGGGGCAGAATTTCTGGAACCTTCTCATTATGCCTACCGCCCGCTTCACCTGGCTGAACACGGAACATGTGAACCTCTACTCATCCCTCGGGGCCGGACTCGGACTGAACGGAGGCAGCGAAAGCGATGTCGACGGCAAACATACTGTCGCGGGCTTTGCCGCCAATGTGGAATTGATAGGCATTTCTGCGGACTGGGGCCAATGGTTTGCCTACAGCGAATTGGGAGGCAGTTTCTCATTGCGCAACAAATCCACCATCTTTCTGGCAGCCTCCAGAATCATCTCAATTGGAATAGGATTCAGATTTTAAGCCATGAAACAGAATTTGAAAGCCCTTGCGCTGATTGCAGCCGCCATCTTCCTCGCAGCCTGCGATAGGGGAGATGTCGAATTCGTCGGCTTCAGTTCTATCGAAGGAGCAGACCAGACAGCATTCAATGTCTATGATGTCAGGGTTACAGACCTGTCGAAAGGCATCCCTCAGGACTGTCCTATCCCTTCTGACGTCAGCACCAAAACCACATCCACGACCATCAACACCCTTGTCCAGCATCTGTTCGAATACAACAACAAGGGCAAGGTGATAGAACTCGCCGGGACCTACACTTCCAAGAATCTGAAAACAGGGGAAGACGTCACCCTCTCAGGCAAGGTCCTGCTCCCTAAGGACAGAAAGCCGAAACGGTTTATAGTCGTAAGCCACTACACGATAGGCTCCAATGCCGAGGCGCCTTCGAACATCTTCCCTTTGGAAGGGGTGCTCTGCGACCTTGGCTACGCCATGATTTTCCCTGATTATCAGGGCTATGGAGTGGATTCCAAGCGGATCCATCCTTATCTGGTCATGGACCAGACGGCCTACGACGTGGTTCAGATGTACCTTGCCGTGGCAAAGTACATCCAGAACACGGAGTACCGTCCGAAGGAGGACGACATCTACCTGATGGGCTTCTCCCAGGGAGGTGCTGTTACCATGGCCGTGCAGATGTGTATGGAAGAAGTCTATGGACTTGCATCCTCTATCCATCAGGTCTTCGCCGGTGGCGGCCCGTACGATGTGAGGGAGACCTACAACAACTTCATAACCACCAACACGGTAAACATCCCTCCGGCAGTGCCTTTTGTGATTCAGGGCATGGTGAAAGGTTACGACATGGACATAGATATGAGCCAGATGCTCCAGCCTTGGATCTATGAAAAGATAGACGAATGGATCAATTCGAAGATGTACTCCACAGACCAGCTGAGGAGGATGATGGGCACGACCAGGACCAGCGACATTCTCACCGCCGAGGGCATGGATCCGACCAGCGATGTTGTGGCTGAGCTTTACAAGGCGATGAGCGAGAATTCAGTTCTGTCGTACAGCTGGGTTCCGCAGGCTCCGGTTTACCTCTTCCATTCGATGAACGACGATGTGGTGCCTTTCGTGAATGCCTCCAAGGCGAAATCCAAATGGAAGGATGCCAACATCCAGTATAATTTCGGTTACTACGGTTCGCACGTGATGGCCCTCCTCAGGTTCATCTTCACAGTGCAGAACTGGCTTGAAGAAGAAGGCGAATGAGTATGAAAAGATTGGCGTATATACTTCTGATTCAGTTGCTTGTGCTGGGATGCAGCACAGAGGCGAAATACAGTGTGGAGAATGTCGAACTCGACATGGAGGTCATCAAGGTCAGTTGCGGTTTCTGCGAAGTGCATTTCGACACGAGCAAGCCTGCCTATTACTATATCGCAGCAGAAAAAGTCAGGGAAGGTGTGGACCCTCTCAAGATAGAGGAGCAGTTCAAGACACTCTCTCTCGACTATGCCTACATGAATTACATCAACTGGCGTTATGACCTTCTCTACAATGGTGAGCCGCACATCGCCGAGTTCTCAAGCCACAGCCTCCAGTACGGAGAAATGACTCACTTCTTTACCTCTCTGGAAGAGGATACGGACTATTGGGTTTACGCTTTCATTGTGGACCCGCACACCAACTCACCTATCGGAGATCTTGTAATTGAGGAAATTCACACCAAGCCCTCCAGCGAAGAGAAAGTGTTCTTCAAGTACAGGATCAACGACACCTGGGACTATGTGTATCCTCTGGATGAAAGCGGCAAAATCAACACTCACCTCCCTTGGGTGGGTGAAACGATTGACAGCCTGGTGCTCAGGGACGAAATCAACCCGTACACTCCGGGCTACTATTTCATCGACAGGATGCAGGTTCTCAGGGACAGCGGCAAAGCCAACATCCACTACGGAATGTATGCCCACAACAACAATGGTATCGGAGACGGAAGCAGTCAGACCGAGTTTATTGAAGGGCACACCTACTACACCGCCATCGCCAGCTTTGACGGCCCTATCATCCTGGACGGGGAATACAAGAATTACTCCATCTACAAATTCACTTGGGAAAAAGGTATGGACCTGGTTTTCACCCTGGAAGACGACACACTGGGGGCTTGGTAATAAATTCAAGCAACGATGAACCACACACCTTGGCATCCAGACCCGACTCCGAGACTGGTTCCTGTATAAGTAAGGCGTCCCGTGTGCTTCCAGGTTTTCCTGACGTGTAACGTTAGGACGAAAATCGCCATTTCGCTATTCTGAAATGCAAAACCGCCGGGAAATCAATGATTTTCCGGCGGTTTGCGAAGTAATTGTCAAAGTGCTATCCCAACAACTGCTGACTGCGGGTGATGAAGTCGGCGAGGGCCTTTCCGGTAAGGAGTCCGTTGGCCAGAAGGGCGAGGTCGACCACCTGATGGAGCAGTTCGCTGGCGCCGGCAGCAGCACCAGCAGTATCACCGGAAGCATCACCAGCAGCATCACCAGCACCGGCGGCGCCGGCACGCTCTGCCCAGATCTTTGCCATTACCGGGTTCTCCATATTCACCTTGATGTCGTACATCTGAGGCATGGACCCGTAGAAATTCATTCCGCCGCCGATTGAAGACATCTCACGGTAACGGCGCATGAACTCGTTCTGGGTGATGAGAATAGGGGCCTGGTCAGCGCCGAGATTAACCGCTTCAACCTGGTACTCAGGACCTTGCGGCAGGACAGCCTTAACCATATCGGAAAGTGCCTTGCTATCCTCCTCGCTCATTTCCGGTTTTACCTCCTCTTCCTTAGGAATCAGCCGGGAAGCTGAATCGGAATCCACACGGGCACAGCGCACATTCTCCAGTTTCTGCTCCAGGAGCCCCACAAAATGTGAATCCAGTTCGCAGTCCATCAGAAGAACATTGTAACCCAGGGCCTTTGCCGCCTCGATAGCACTGTACTGCTTCTCGGTATCGGTAGCGTAGAGGAATACAATCTTCTTGTCCTTGTCTGTCTGAGCCTCGCTCACGGCTGACTTGTACTCGTCAAAGCTGTAATACTTGCCATCCACATCCTTGAGCAGGGCGAAGTTCAATGCACGGTCGCCGAACTTCTCGTCGGAGAGCATGCCGTACTCGATAAACAGCTTGATATTGTCCCACTTCTGCTCGTAGGTCTCCCTCTGCTCCCTGAAGATATCCTCCAGGCGGTCAGCCACCTTCTTGGTAATGTAGGTGCTGATTTTCTTCACATTGGCATCGCTCTGCAGGTAGCTGCGGCTTACGTTCAGCGGAATGTCCGGAGAATCGATAACGCCGTGAAGCAGGGTAAGGAAGTCGGGAACGATGTTGTCCACATGGTCGGTAACGAACATCTGGTTGCAATAGAGCTGGATTTTGTTCTTGTCTATCGCCATACGCTCCTTGATCTTAGGGAAGTAGAGTACGCCGGTGAGGTTGAAAGGATAGTCCACATTGAGGTGGATGTAGAACATAGGGTCCTCCTCCATAGGATAGAGGGCGTGGTAGAAGTTCATGTAGTCCTCCTCCTTCAGCTCGCTCGGAGCCTTGGTCCATATAGGCTCTATTGTGTTGATGACATTGTCCTCATCAGTTTCCACGCTCTTGCCGTCCTTCCACTCGGTCTTCTTGCCGAAGACCACAGGGACAGGCATGAACTTGCAGTACTTACCGAGCAGTTGCTCGATACGGCCCTTGCTTGCGAACTCGTCGGAATCGGAGTCCAGGTACATGGTAACCACGGTACCGCGATCTTCCTTCACGCATTCGCTCATCTCGTAGGCAGGAGAACCGTCGCAGCTCCAGAATACAGGCTTTGCGCCTTCCTTCCAGCTGAGGGTCTCTATGGTCACCTTCGAGCTGACCATAAATGCGGAATAGAAACCGAGACCGAAATGTCCGATAATGGACTGGTCCTTGTATTTCTCAAGGAACTCGCCGGCTGAAGAGAATGCAATCTGGTTAATATACTTCTCTACCTCCTCTTCGGTCATACCTATACCGCGGTCAATCACCTTGATGGTCTTGGCCTTCTCGTCCAGCTCGATTCTGACGGGGCACTCCCCGAGTTCACCCTTGAATTCGCCATTGGAGGCGAGGGTCTTCATCTTCTGGGTTGCATCCACCGCATTGGCTACGATTTCGCGAAGGAATATCTCGTGGTCACTGTAGAGGAACTGTTTGATTACAGGAAAAATGTTTTCTGTAGTTACTCCAATCTGTCCTTTCATTTTGTATAGTCTTTTATTGTTAATTCAAAAAACCTGCACAGCGCATTGCCGTACAGGTAAGATAAAAACAAGTTCTGTTCCAGTGACAAATTGTCAGAAACCGTAGCGAAGACCGAGCAAGACGAGCCCTTCCATTCCCATTCCAAGCTCCACGAAGCCCTTCAGCTTCTTTCCTCCGAATTCGCAGGCGAGTGGAGTGAGCTGAGCGGCAAATGACACCCCGCTGGAGGCCGAGCTGCTCTCGCCCGCACTCGTGTGCTGGAAAAGCACGCCTGCGCTGGCCTTGGCATAGAGGGCGAAGTGCGGGCGGTAGAACCACCTGCACTTTACAGAAGGCATCAGGGATGCGTAGAAACTCCTATGGTCCTGCAGTCCGACAAGCTCATAGCTGTTCTCGCAGCCGAGGGCAAATCCTTGGGTAAACCAATGGAAGTACCCTGTGTTCAGCACACCGTAGATGCTGGCTTTGATTCCTGACTCGGGCTGAAAAGCGGAACCGAGGGCGGCTCCGAAAGTATTTACAAGGCCGGGAATCGAATACTGCCCGTAGGATAATGACACTTCATTACGGGAATAACCGTCACCTGCTTTGGCAAGCACCGGCACCAGCAGAAATGCTGTCAGGATTGTCAAGCGGATTTTGTGTTTCATGTGTGGCGTCGTTAAACTGACGTAAAATTAACGAATTTCCGGCAAACTTGTACAGGATTGCTGCCGCGCTGTATAGGTTTGCTGCCGCGTGCCGCTATTTTGCCATTTCGCCTTCTGGCGCGGTCGAAAAGCATTGTCCCAAATCGTTTTGGGATTGATGTGCCCTGGATGGCCTTCCAGAGGGGGTGAATCCCAAAACGAGGCAAAAAGTCGTCGTTTTGGGATG
>CAKMNE010000059.1 GCA_927798505.1 uncultured Bacteroidales bacterium | reverse complement strand
CCTTACGGAGAAAAAAGCCAGGGATTCATACTCGGACGTTGCCGCTCCATTGTGGAAGACTTTCTTTCACAGGGAGCTCAGGCAGTAGTAATAGCGTGCAACACCGCCACCGCCGCTGCAATCGCCACCCTGCGCGAAGAATACCCTGACATTCCCTTTGTCGGTATGGAACCGGCCATCAAGCCGGCTATACTCGCCACACGCAACGGGATAATCGGAGTCCTTGCCACTGAAAGCACCCTTCATTCTGCCAAGTACATCGACACGCGCGAGCGCTATGCGCAGGGAGTGCGCGTGGTGGAACACGTGGGCGAAGGCTTCGTCGAACTGGTGGAGTCCCTGGACCTGGATTCCGCCCACACCCGCGAAGTGGTGGATCGCAGTTTGCGTCCTCTGCTGCAGAGTGGTGCCGACACTGTAGTGCTGGGATGCACCCACTATCCTTTCCTGCTTCCCGTAATGCAGGAACTGGCCGGACCGCAGGTGGATTTCATTGACCCGGCCCCGGCGGCGGCACGCCAGCTTGCCAGAGTGCTGCAATCCAAAGCCTTGAGCACAGGCACCGGTCCCGGCTCGGTGCAAATCAAAAGCAGCGGACCGATTGACTCAGTCCGCCGCCTCTATGAATCACTGCAAGTCGGGTAGTCCTTACCACTTGTAGTTCTGGAGTTGTCCGAGAACCTCGAAGTAGGCTTCTCCATGCATTACCATAACTCTGTAGATGGTGTCGTCCACTCTGTAGTACTCGTGTCCGTCAACAAGGGTAACTACCTCATAGTCATCCGGAAGAGACTCAACTATCGCACCAGCCGGCGGTACGATGGTTTCGTACTGGCCGAGGCTGTTGACGATGAAGAAGACTCCGTCATCATAATAATACGTTGCATCGGCGTAGGCGAAGCTCTGGATGAGGCCGAGCTTGCGGGCGAGGTTGTATGACTCATTGGCCGCAAGATTCTGGCTCTTCAGCTGGGCTACCGTGAGGTTCTGCTGGGCTATTGTTGCGTTGTTCCTTGCTATAATCTCATTCTGCTCCTCAATTGTGCGCCAGTTGTCGTTTATCATATCATACTGCCTTGCAGCGTAGCAATAGTAAACGAAACGGCAAGGGAACGGATCATAGTAGTAGAGCGAGCAATCGAAATAGTATCCGTACGGAGGACGGCACACATAGTAGTAGCCGTTGTGGTAGTGGTAGTATATGCCGTCATAGCAGTAGTACCGGCGTCCCCAGTAGTCGTGATGGGTATGGTGCGGAGGAAGGGCGTGCACCCTGTAGCCGTAGTAGTGGCATCCGTGGTCGAAGAACCTTCCCGGACGGCCGTTGTCGATAGGCGGACGGTTGTATGGAGATACCCTGTTGTTGCGGTATTGGTCATAGTCCGAAGCGACAGGACGGCGGGTTGAGCTGTTCTGCGAAGGCGCTGCATCACGTCCTGCCACATATTGAGGCTTGGAGGTCGAGCTGCCCGGGTTCCTTACCACTCCTGAAGAGCCTTCAGCTACAGGTTGGCGGGTAGTGCCTGTTGTCTGGCTGCGGCTGGCGGATGAAGTGCTGCTATGACTGGAAGTGCTGCTTGAAGGCTTGCGGCTTACAGTGGCAGTTCCGCTGTTGTCCCTGCGGGTAGCGGTGGTTCTGTTGTCACTCGAGGTGGACGAAGGCTTGGTGGTGGTTGTCGTTGTCGTTGAGCGCTTGCGTGTGGCGGTCACCCTCTGGGAGCTGCTGCTTGAAGATGACGATGAAGCAGGCTTGGTGGCAGTTGTCGTGCTCCGCCTGCGGGTGGCTGTAGTCGTCTTCTTCTCAGGAGTCTGCGAAGACGGGCTGCTGGAGCTGCTTATGGAAGCGGAGCTGCGGCTTCTCGAGCTGCTGGAACTGCTGGATGCCGAGCTGCGGCTACTGGGACTGCTTACCGAAGCGGAACTGCGGCTTCTCGAGCTGCTGGAACTGCTGGATGCCGAGCTGCGGCTACTGGGACTGCTGACAGAAGCGGAGCTGCGGCTGGTTGAAGCCGAGCTGCGGCTTCTGGAGCTGCTTACGGAAGCCGAGCTGCGGCTGCCGGAGCTGCTGCCCTTAGAGCGGGTGCTTGTACTGGTTTGGGTTGAAGTTCCACGGCTGCGTGTCTGTGCATCGGCGGCCGGGCTGGCGAGCATTGTGCAAGCCAATAAGGCCGAAGTCAAAATTGCTGACAGTTTCATAATGTGTCGGTTTTTATTGTCCCCCAGGTAATGTCTATCGCCTTTCGGACAGGGTTAGTAATTCCAATGGTAAGGCCTTTGTAAGGAAGGCAATTTCCGGTATCGTTCATCAAGACAGTCCTGGCTTCAATAGCCCTGGCCTTGACAGTTTCAAAATCAGTTCCGTCAGGAATGCTCTCCGAGAGTATGCTCAAAAGGTAATTTTCAATTCCGACGTGATTGATTGCACGAATCGTGCCATTCTCCATATCGAACTTCAGGGAGCCGGCATAGCAGAGAGGCTGGGGCCCCAGAATGATGAAGGATGCGGTTGCAAAGGCGGTGCTTCTGGTGACGCTGTCGAAATACAATTCGTCATACAGCACGCCGCCGTAATCGATTTTTCCGTCCCGGATGCTGACCTTCTGGGGGCCGGCACCGTCGGAGATAATCTCAAATTCTATGCTTTCACCGTATTTGACCGGCACGTCGAGCATGGGCTGGGTGCGGTTGAGGCGCCATGACACCATCCGCTCATCTTCGGGAGTAATGCAGACCTCATCCAGCATCTCGCCCAGAAGCCGGGGCGTGAGCTTATGAAAATCCTCTTCCTTGGGGCATACGAAGAAACCTGCGATATCCGCAGCGCCCGGAGTCATTGTGAGATGGTCCTCCCCGCTGCTGAAGTAATGGTGAGAGCGTATCTGGTGGCGCAGCACCACGAAGCAGCGGTACTCGCCCTTTCGCACATAGGCGAACATATTGAGACGGGGCTCCGGTTCCCCGTCGGCCAGAGGGGCGCAGTCCACCAGGCGGTAGAAGAGCTTGGCGAGGGATTTGGGAGTATCCGCCTTGAGGGCATAGACGCCGCGGCAGAAAAGCGTGCAGTGGTAGAGCTTTGCGTCCTGCCCGGTGGTGAGAGGCGGCATTCCCGGATCGTCAAGGAAGCGGTCCACGGCATTCTGCAGAGGCAGCAGGGCGTTCGGAATGGCCTGGAAGTGCATATGGTCCGGTGCGGAAGCTCCGCTGAACGGGCCGTTGTAGAAAACCAGGAAGTCCGGATACTTGCGGGCGAAGTCCATCATATCCACAAAGTTGTGCCATATGGACTGAGGCACATGCACATCCCTTGCGATGACCAGGTGGTTCGGGAATATGGGATACGGATTCACCTGAACATTGTAGCGACGGCCCTTGCGCCCTTCGAACTTGATATGGAACTGCTCCGGCGGACGGTTGGACGGGCACAGGAAACACGGCCTGGCTGCAATGGAGGCCTCATCCACCTTGGCTGTGGTGGACCCTATGCGGCACGGGTTATGCTGCGCGGTGCACTCCAGGCTACCCACCTCCAGACTTCTGGTCCGAGCCGCTTTCAGCGAGCGGAAGTTGGAGGATGCGAGAGGCCAGACCGACAGCTGGTCCTGGATGAATTTGTATAGTTCGTCCATAAGGGTGAATTGCTTGCCTTTATTTGCCGAGAAGCCTTAGTTCTTCTTCAGAGTAAAGTATGGAATCTATGAAGTCAGGGGCGAGCAGGGCAAGCAGCCTGAAGGCTATCATTGCCACCATCAGCACGAGCAACACTATTCCCATCACCTTGAGTACCGGGTGTTTTTTCTTTGTATTCTCTTCTTGCATAGGAGTTTCTTCATTTGTTGGTGCCGGTTCTATCATCGGGGTTTCCACATCGAGCGGAGCCGTTTCGGGTGCGGGTTCGGCTTCTTCGATATGCGGATCGTGATTTTTCATCGATACCGGATGAAGTCCGAAAGCATCGGGATAGATGTCCAGATCAGGGTCAGCCACGAAAAACAGTTCTCCGGAGGCGGTCAAACGGAGTTTGCCCAAAAGCGGCAGTTCCACGCAGCGGCTCGACTGCAGATCGGAGCGCAGCCGCTCAAGGCATTGCTGCAACTGAACCGGGTCAGCATTGACACTATTGCGGGAATCCTCCTGCCGCGGCTCGGAGCCGGCGCCTTCCGCCACGAAGCTGAGCTTTCTGTAAGGTGGGTTCAGGGTGTAGCCCCTGTCGGAAAAAGATGCCGGGACAAACTCGGCGATGAAGACTCCGAGTCCCGGGACCACGACCTTATCCTGCTGTAGAACAAGGTCTCTCACCATTGTAGAGAGTTGCTGTATATCCATAGGTAACCTTGTCACTTCGCATCCTTCGCGAAGCCTCGAAAGCAAAGATATTGAAAAAAATTAAGAAAAACCTTTGCAGAACAAAAAAAATGTACTACATTTGCAATCCCGTTTAGGGAAACATTCCTCCTTAGCTCAGTTGGTTAGAGCACCTGACTGTTAATCAGGGGGTCCTGGGTTCAAGTCCCCGAGGGGGAGCGAAAAGGTCGAGACGCAAGTCCCGACCTTTTTTGTGTTGTTCCCAATTAGTGTTATCTTTGCCTTATGGCTACTGAAAAAAAGGAAAAGAAACAATCCCTCATTCTACCCCAGAATGCGGAAGAGCGAAAGAAAGAGCTCAAAAAGATGTTTATCTACTCCGAGTTGATCAAACCAAAGTTCGACGAAGGACTGGATTAAGATAATTTTTGCTATCTTTGCAAGCGAAGGGTTCCGTTTCCAAGACGGGACTCTATTTTAATTGAATTAATTAATTATAAATAATTTATGGCAGAAGTACATTATATGAGTCAAGACGGACTCGACAAGCTCAAGAAGGATCTTGCCGAGGCTCTTACACAACGCCCTGTCATCTCTGCAGCCATTGCTGAAGCAAGAGAGAAGGGAGACCTTTCAGAGAATGCCGAGTACGAATCGGCACGCGAGGCCCAGAGCCTTCTTGAAATCAAAATCGCTAACCTCCAGGATATGATTGCCAAGGCAAAGGTGCTTGACGCATCCATGCTTTCCACCGACAAAGTGCAGATGCTCAATACCGTAAAGGTTGAGAATCTCTCCGCAAAGAAGGTTATGACCTTCACCATCGTGGGTGAATCGGAAGCAGACTTTGCAAAAGGCAAGCTCGCCTCTACCACCCCTATTGCGAAGGCCCTGATAGGACATGGTGTAGGAGAAACGGTGGAGGCAAAAGTTCCGGCCGGAGTGATAAAATTCAAGATTCTTGAGATAAGTATCTGATATGACTATCTTTACAAAAATCGCGAAGGGAGAAATCCCCTCCTACAAAGTGGCGGAGAACGATAAGTTCTACGCCTTTTTGGATATTAACCCCCTGGCAGAGGGTCATACCCTGGTGATTCCTAAGGAGGTCGAGGACGACTATATCTTCAATCTCGACCCGGATGTTTACGAAGGTCTTTGGGCTTTCGCACGAAAGGTTGCCATCGCAATGAAGGCGGCCATCCCCTGCAAGCGCATAGGCGTGGCTGTGCTCGGTATGGAAGTCCCTCATACCCACATCCATCTCGTACCTCTGCAGAGCGAAGCGGATATGGATTTCCGCAAGACGCGTCCTGAAGTTACAGACCAGCGCAAGGCCGAACTTGCCGCAGCCATTCTTTCAGAATATGAGAAATTATAGACCGTTACTCTCAATCTGCGCGGCACTTGCCGCCCTGACAGCCTGCTCACCCAAGGCCAGTTTCACTATGACAGTAAAGGATGCTCCCCAGGCAAGACTTGCGGTGCACAAGCTCAATGTCAGCACTTCCGAGCTGATGGATTCTGTAACCACCGACAATCAGGGCCGTTTCCGCTACAAGCTGGATGTAAAGAAGGGCGATCCGGAGTTCATCTATGTATTCAAAGGCGACACAAGGCTGGCCTCTCTTCTGCTTGAGGCGGGAGAAAAGGCTGTGGTTGAAGCCGATACCCTCGGCAACTATACCGTAACGGGCTCCAAAGGCTCGGAAGAGCTTTGCGCGGTGGAAAAGGACTATGCCGAATTCATCTCGGCGATGCAGAACGCCCCGGACACGCCGAGCTTCAGCAAGACCTATATCAACTACTACCGTAGCAGGTTAACCTATGTACTGAGCCACAGCTCCTCGCTTTCGGTCATCCCTGTGCTCTACCAGACGCTCGCCCCCGGCATCCCGGTATTCAGCCAGGCAACCGACGCCATAACCTTCAGGGCCGTATGCGATTCCCTCAAGCAGTCCTATCCGGATTCGCGCTATGTCAAGGCCCTGGACAAGGAGGCTCAGCGCAGGGAGAATGCCCTTAGCCTGCAGGTTTCCCTTTCTAAGGCTCAGGAGGCAGGTTTTCCCGAGCTTGCGCTTCCGGATGTGAATTCCGAGAAGGTATCCCTTACGGGAGTCGATGCAAAGGCTATTCTCGTGCATTTCTGGACTGCTGACGATGCCGCCCAGAAACTCTTCAACCAGGAGGTTCTTATGCCTCTGTACTCTGATTATCATCCTAAGGGACTGGAGATTTACTCCGTCTGCATTTCTAACGACAAGGCACTTTGGGCTTCAGTGGTAAGAAATCAGAAACTGCCTTGGATTAATGTATGTGACGGATTGGGAGCATCCAGCCCGGCTTTGGGGTACTACAATGTGAAAACCCTGCCTTCTACCGTGCTTATTGCCAACGGCGAGGTTTCATCCACCAAAATCACCGGCAGCAAGGCTCTCCGTAAAGAGTTGTCCAAATTATTGAAATAAAAGGAATTAATTGTATGGAAAACACAAAGAACTATGTCGTAGGCGTTGATATCGGCGGTCAGACCGCCAAAATCGGCGTGATTGACAGACGGGGAAATGTGGTTGCAGAAACCGTTATCCCGTCCAACAAGCACACAGACGACCACGAATTCGTTGCCTTCCTTGCTGAAGCCATCAAAGCTTTGATCGCCAAAGCAGGAGTTGAGGGCGAAGTGGTGGGCGTCGGCGCAGGCGCACCTTGTGCCAACTTCCTTAAGGGCACTATGGACAACGCGGCAAACGTAACCTGGGCGGCAGGTCGCATCGTGCCTTTCGCGTCTTTGCTTCAAGAGGCTCTTGACGGTATGCCGGTGGCCCTTACCAACGATGCCAATGCAGCCGCTCTCGGTGAAATGTACTATGGAGCCGCAAGGGGTATGAAAGACTTCATCGTCATCACCCTCGGCACAGGAGTGGGCAGCGGCATTGTCATTGACGGGAAACTGGTTTACGGCAGCGACGGATTTGCCGGAGAACTCGGCCATGTGCGCGTTGTCCGCCACAACGGACGCCCTTGCGGTTGCGGCAATGTGGGATGTCTCGAGACATACTGCTCCGCCATCGGCATTACCCGCACCGCACGCGAACTGCTGGAGCTTTCAGATGAGCCGAGCACTCTTCGTGATATTTACAAGCTTACAGCAAAGGATGTGCAGGAAGCGGCTTTTGCCGGGGACAAGATTGCAAACCAGGTTTACGAGTTCACAGGACGGATTCTCGGTGAGGCTCTCGCCGGTTTCATTGCATTCTCTGCACCTCAGGCCATCATCCTTTTCGGCGGTGTCGCCAAGGCCCGCAGGCTTCTTTACGAGCCGGCAACCAAGGCCATGAACGAGGCTGTCTGCCCTATGTGGAAAGACAAGGTCCAGCTGCTCTTCTCAGAGCTCAAGGATTCAGATGCAGCCATACTCGGTTCCTCAGCAATAGCCTGGGAACTCTAGGCGCGCACAGCGGCAAGATCGATAGTAAGTTGGGTTTTGAGCTGTTCGAATGAACTGAAGTGCATTTCGTCGCGAAGACGGCGGATGAAACTGATTCTCATATCCAATCCATAGATATCCTCGGAGAAATCCAGGATGTGTGTTTCGATTTTGCCGTTGTGGTCTATATTGGTCATTCCGGTGAACTCCCTGCCGTCAACATGCACCCGGCTCACATAGACGCCGGCCGCAGGAAGGCATTTCAGAGGTTCCCTAAGTTTAAGGTTGGCAGTGGGAAAACCTATGGTTCTTCCCATCATATTGCCGCTGACCACCACCCCCTCCAGTTCATAATCATAGCCCAGCATTGCGGAAGCCGCGGAAACGTCTCCCGCAGCAAGGGCTTTGCGTATTTCCGTAGAAGATATGACTGTGCCCAGGCGATGCGCGGGAACCAGATCGACATCCAAAGCGCGCGAATGCGCAAGGGCCGCTATCTGTTCAGTCGAAAGCCGGTCAGAGCCAAAGCGATTGTCATATCCAAGCACGAGCGCGGTCACAGCGTAATCAGAGACAAGCAAATCCATGTACTGCTCGGCGCTGAGCGAAGCAAACTCCCTGCTGAAAGGGAGTACCTCAACCCTGTCAACACCGAGATCGCGCAGGCGACGCATTTTCTCATCCATGGAGTTCAACAGGCGCAAATCTCTGGCACCGTCACGGAGCACCGTTCTCGGATGAGGCCAGAATGTCAGAATAAGACTCTGCTCCCCGCGC
>CAKMNE010000058.1 GCA_927798505.1 uncultured Bacteroidales bacterium | reverse complement strand
GCGAGGCTGACCTCATACTCGTTCCATACATTTGGTTCGAAAGCGCCGCTGACCGGAGCGATGGCAGTGTAGGCTACGCCGTTGTCCTCAAGCTGACCGTTTCCGATGGCAAACTTGTAGGTGCCGCCATTCCAGGTAAGTATCACGATGTGCGCACTTCCTGCAGGGCCCTTGTAGGCTACGTGGAACTTCCAGTCTGCAAGATCGGAGGTGGATGCTACAAAAGCAGGAGTCTCCTCTCCGTTGAACCAGCCGGCGCCGGACCAGCCTACATTGGTAACTACAAGGGATGTCCACTCTGCGGCCTCGCCGTAGCAGTTAAGTCCGGAGCAGGTACCTCCGATGTAGGTGCCGTCCCAAACATAAAGGAAACGGGTTACGTCATCCGGACCGTAGTTTGCCTTGATCTTGCTTCCAAGACCTGCGGCTGTGTACTCATCCAAAGTGATGACTACATACTCTGAGCCTTTGAGGGAGGAAACTACATTCTCGTTTCCGCCGCCGTTGTTCTCCTCCTCCTTGAGGCTTCCGCCATCGGATCCGTTGTCCTTCTGGCAGGAAACCATTGCGAGAGCGCAGCAAGCTGCAAAGAATAAAGAAATGCTCTTTTTCATAAAACAATACTTTTAATTGGTTATTTATCAATAATTTGGATTCTGTTCTATGCCTCCCAGCCTTACTTCTTCGACCGGGATAGGCAAGAGTTCGTGTTTTCCTTTTACGAAAGGTGAGATATGGGCACGCACCTCTTCGCTTTCGGATTCTGCGTAGGCCGTCATCACCTCGGCAACTATTCCCCAGCGGCACAGGTCGTACCAGCGGTGGCTCTCCATAGCCAGTTCCACGCGCCTCTCGTGACGGATGGCCATCATCAGGTCATCCGCATTGTCCTGAAGCTGGTGCAGGGCGTAGGCGTTGCTGTAATCCGGAACCTTGTAGTTCGGGAAGGCAGGCAGGATATCCTCCGAGCCCCTGGCGCGAGCGCGCACCTTCTCCAGGTAGTTCTTCGCTTCGGCCTGGTCAGCGCAGCGCAGGGCGGCTTCGGCGTAAAGCAGATACACGTCTGCCAGGCGTATGGCGATCATGTTGATAGGGGAGCGCGAGTCGTGGCTGTCTTCCAGGACCATATAGTCCGCGCCCTGCATAATCGAGCGCTTCACGCAGAGGTTCGGATTGCCCAGGTAGAACTCCTCTACCTCGTTCACGACCTGCTCGGCCGAAGGCGTGTAGATGCAGGCTGAGAGCCTATGGTCCCCTGCCTCATATTCATCAATAAGGTTCTGAGTCGGATGGTTGAAGCCCCAGCCGACGGCGCTGAAAGCGGAGGAGCGGGAGCGAAGGAGAATGGTGGCGAAGGTGCCGCGGGAGAAGCCGTTGCCTTCCCCGTAGTCGGACATTCCTTCCGACATATACTGCACCTCGAAGATGGACTCCGGGCCGTTCTCGCCTTCAAGGGTGAAGTTGTCCGCGTAGCTGGAACATAGGCTGTATTCGCTGGCCTGGTCCTGAAGGAAGGTGCCGCCCCAGCGCTTTGCCTGCTCATAGTACTGCCCGGCATCGCGGCCGTTGTTGCGAAGGTAGTCGGCATAGTAGAGGTTCGCCTTGAGGAGCATGGCCTGAGCGGCTCCCTTGGTAGCGCGGCCGAGGTCTTCTGCTCCCATTGCGCTGCGGTTGATAAGCTTGGATTCAGCGCTGCCCAGATCGTCGAGAATCCGGGTATAGACCTCGTCCACGCTTGCGCGAGGCTGTTTCCAATTGCCGGCGCTGTAGATTGGCTCGGTCACGAGCGGGACTCCGCCATAGAGACGGACCAGCTTGAAATAATAGTATGCCCTGAGGAAATATGCTTCTCCCAGGAGCCTGTCTTTCAGGGGCTGCGTCAGGTCCTCATCCACCTCCATCTTGGCAATCTGCTCGAGGGCGAGATTGGCCCTGGCTACACCCTGGTACTGTGCACGGTAGTACTGAAGCACTATCTCGTTGTTGGAGATGGCACGGAAGTTCTCAAGGTCGTAGCTGGCAGACATGTCTTTGGTGTTCTGCCCTCCCTTGAGCGAATCGTCAGAGAGTATGTCACCAATGAAGAATTCCGAATAATATGTATTCTGGTATTCCCACATCAGAGGCACGTACGCGGCGTTGACGACCTGGATTGCAGTCTCTGCGCTGGTGAAATAATCTTCGACACGATTGGTCATAGGACCGTCTTCCCTTAGCCAATCATTGCAGGAAGAAAGGCTCAGCAACGCAAGAAGAATGAGAGAATATTTTGCTTTCATAACTGTTTCCTGTTAGAAGTTGACATTGAGACCGAGCATAAAGGTGCGGGACTGAGGATAGTTGCCGTAATCCACGCCGCCGCCCACTTCAGGGTCATAGCCGCTGTAGCCGGTGAGTGTGAAGAGGTTGTTTGCACTGAGGTAAATCCTGCACCGAGACATTGCGAGCCTTGAGCTGATGCTTGAAGGCAGAGTGTAGCCCAACTGCAGGGTCTTCAGTCTGAGGTAGGCGCCTTCCTCCACGTAGCGGCTGTTGCTCTCCGTGTTCATAGGGTTGGAGCTAGCGTTCGGAATGCTTCCGTTCGGGTTGGTCTCGCTCCAGACATCCCTCATCATGGTGCTCAGGGTTGCTTCGTTGCCGGTGCCTTCGGTGCGCAGGCGCAGCGCGTTGTAAATCTGGTTTCCGGTCACGCCCTGCAGGAAAAGCTGGAAGTCGAAGCCCTTGTATTCAGCGCCGAAATTCAGGCCGTAGGACCAGTCCGGAAATGGATTTCCCAGGTCAGTCTTGTCGTCTTCGTCAATCTTTCCGTCCCCGTTCAAATCACTGTAACGGGCATCTCCCACTTTGTATCCAAGAGAAGCTCCGTCTGCCCACAGGTGCTCGGCAATCTCCTCTTCGCTGCGGTAGAGGCCTTCAAAGCGGTAGCCCCAGAATGTGTAAAGGGCATAGCCTTCATCACAGACCGTGCGGTCTCCCCAGACTTTCTCTCCGCCGTTGAGCTTGGTCAGCTCGTTGTGGACGTAGGAGAGGTTGGCTGTGACATTGTATGCCAGCTCCCCAATCTGGTCTTTCCAATTAAGACTAAGCTCAGCACCAGCGTTGGTCACCTGTCCGACATTGGCGGTGGCGCTGTAGCGGTTGCCCACGTGGGCCGGAGCGTTTACGCTGAGAAGCATCTCCTTGGTGTCCCTTTTGTAAACATCCACATTACCGGTAAGCCTGTTTTCCAGGAAGGCGAAGTCCAGTCCGGCATTGATCTGTTCGGTGCTTTCCCATTTGCCGCCATCGTTTACATAGGTGAGAATGGTGGCTCCGCTTGCAATCTGCGGCACCTCCCCCATAGGGTAACCCACGAAGGTAGGTCCTGTGTTGAACATTGTCAGAAGGAAAGCGTTCTCGGAAATCTTGTCATTGCCTATCCGGCCCCAGCCGAAACGCAGTTTCAAATCATTCAGAGCCGGAATGTCCTGCAAAAATTCCTCCTTCGAGAGCCTCCATGCGGCGGCAAGGGATGGGAAATAGCCCCAGGTGTGCTCCTTGAATTTGCTGGATCCGTCCGCCCTGAAATTGAAGGTCAGAAGGTAACGGCTGTCGTAGGAATAGTGGGCTCTTCCGAGCAGGGAGAACCTTCTGGTCCTACCTGCGCTGTCCCCCGCCTCGTTTCTGTTCTGGGTGGTCTGGGAAAGATACCAGTTGGTCTCAACCGGAGACAGGATGTTGGAGCCGGACCCCGAAAGGGTTTCGTAGCAGTACTGCTCGGCGGTCTGACCCAGCATAAGGTTGAAGGAGTTCTTTCCCAAATCGAACATATAGGTCAAGGTATTCTCCACCATCATGGTCTGATACCTGCCCATGCTCTTCTCGAGGAAGTTCAAGTCCATTTTGTCGTAGTCGGAATACTTGTAGGAATCCTTGAAGAGACGGTGGCGGGTGTTGGTCAGGTCCATGCTGACATCGCTCTTGAATATGAGATTCTTTACCGGAGACAGTTCCAGGTAAACATCTCCCACCCAGCGCTCGGTGATGTCCAGCGGGTGCGAATGCTCAACCATTGACAGAGGGTTGGTGACATTCTTGAAATTGGAGGCAGCGCTTATCCTTCCCGAAAGGTCTTCACCCTTGGAATTCTTGGCGCCGTCGGGATAACGGGCCGGGTCCCACGGTGCCATGGCAATTGCCGCTGAAAGTATGGATGCGCCCGGGGAGGAGTTGTTGTTCATCGCGTTGCGGCCCTGCGAAGTCATGAAATTCAGATTCTCTCCTACCTTCAGCCAGTCTGCCAGTTTGTGGGAGGAGTTCATTCTCAGGCTGAGTCTCTGGTAGTCGGACCCGATGACAGTTCCGTCCTGGTCGAACCAGCTGGCGCTGAGGCTCCAGTTGCTCTTTTCATTTCCTCCGTTCGCGCTGAGGTGATAGTTTTGCACCACTGCATTACGGAAAACTACATCCTGCCAGTCGGTGTTGACGGTGGAGTAGTTAAGGTTGGAAGGATAGTAAGGGGATTTACCTATAAGATATGCCCTTAACCAGGAGTCTATGCCTTTGCTCTGAAGCAGAGCGAGTTGCGCCGGATTGCCGGAAGTGCTTGCAAGATATGTGGCGAACTCCTCCGGATTCATCAGGGAGAGCTTGTGCCAGCGGCTTTGGATGCCGGCATATGCGTCGAAGCTGACATTTATCTTCCCGTCCGTGCTGCCTTTGACCGTTGTTACCAGAATGACACCGTTGGCTCCGCGCGATCCGTAGATGGCGGTGGCGGAGGCGTCCTTGAGAATTTCCGTTGAAGCTATGTCGTTAGGGCTCAGGAAGTTGATGTCATCCACGATTACTCCATCCACAACGTAGATTGGGGAACTGCCATTGACTGTGCCTATACCGCGGATTCTGACTTCGGCGGCTGCGCCCGGCTGTCCGGAATTGGAATTGACGCTTACTCCGGCGGCCAAGCCCTGAAGGGCCTGGTCCAATCCAGCCACGGGGGCGTTTTGCAGTTTGTCGCCTTTGACAGTAGCCACGCTTCCGGTAAGGTCACTCTTTTTCACAACACCGTAACCTATGGCAACGACTTCCTCTAGCATGATTGTGTCAGGCTCGAGATAGATGTCAATCCATGTCTCCTTGTTCACAACTATTTCTTTCTCGGCAAAGCCGTAGGAGATGAAAACGAGAGTGCTGCCGCTTTCTGCCGCTATGCTGAAATTGCCGTCCTGGTCGGTGGATGTGCCTATGGTGCTGCCTTTAACCATTACGGCCACACCCGGGAGGGGCGATGAGTCATCGGCCGAAAACACCCTGCCGCTCAGAGTCAGTTTCTGCGCCCAGAGGAGTTGCGAGGCAAGCAATGCAATTGTAGTTAACAAAAAATGCTTCATACTGTTATAGTCCAGTGTTTTTGCAAAACTATGAAGATTAGTCCTTCAAAACCTTGGATAACTCCTCACAAAAACTCAACAAGAATAAAATTGCAACTCAACAATGGCTCTACAAAATGGTGATGATCTTCTGTATTCCAGCTTTTTAAGAAAGTTTAATAATTCACTAAATTATTTTATTAATGAAAATTCACCTCAACAGAAACTCTTTGTTATCTTTGTGGAAAACAGAATTTATGAAGAGTGTTTTCTGCGCCATATCCGCCTTTCTGCTCAGCTTTACAGCCTCGGCATATTACCCCATCATTCACAATTACTCCAAATATGAGTACGGTGGCTCCGGTAAAATATGGCAGATTATTCAGACTCCCCACGGCATAATGCACTTCGCCAACGATGCCGGGATTTTGGAGTTTGACGGCCGCGAATGGGAACTCACACCCGCACTGAACCGAAGCGGCGTGCGCTCCCTGTACTATGACGAAGAGCTGAACCGTCTGTATTTCGGCGCAACTAACGAATTCGGCTATTTGGATTACAGCAATTTCCAGAAAACCCGATATGTTTCGCTTGTCGATCAACTCAGGACGGAGGTAAATGAGATTTGGGGTATAGACAGGTTCAATGACGGGTTCTTCCTGAGGGAAAACAGCTCTGTTTTCAAGGTTTCAGACAATTCATCACAACGCTTTGACTTCAATAACAAAGTGTCGGTTTCGAAAGTTATTGACGGGGATTACTATATCTTCGTCAATGGCTCCGGAGTATTTGTAAATCGGCCTGTAGGGGGAGGTAATTTCTCGGCTTTGGAAGGCGCCGGAGCGCTTAAAGACAAGAATATCTGCGCTATACTCAAACACGCTGACAATAGCATAGAGTTTGTCAGCGCAACGGAAGGCCTGTTCCACCTGAAAAACGGCATTCTCAGCCGGGTTCAGAATGAGTTGAGCGACAATCTGGTTTCATCCATTGCCTACTGCGCAGCTTCGAACGAAGAGTATATTGCCTACGGAACAGTGGGCAACGGAGTGTATATTCTGGAAAGAAGCAGCGGCAATCTCATCAACCTGAACAAAGCTTCCGGACTGCAGAACAACACCGTTCTTTCCCTGCTATTCGATTTTCATGGCAATTTGTGGCTCGGACTGGAAAACGGCATTTCGCTGGTTCAACTCAACAGTGCTGAATATACCCTTCTGCCATCCGGCAGCAGCATAGGCTCAGGCTACTGCTCAGAGTATTTCAATGGGAAGCTGTATCTGGGAACCAATCAGGGCCTGTATACCCTGGAAGGCAGCATCCCGCAGGAGCTCGGGCAGATGAGAGGACAGATATGGTATTTGACAACCATTGACAATCATCTGTATTGCTGCGCCGACAGGGGACTTGGAGTTTTCTCGGAAACGGGAGAGTTCAGTTTCATCCCCTTGAACGGAGTCTGGAAAATAATGACCCTGGAAAAGCACCCGGAGTATCTTTTGGGGTGCAGCTACGACAAGCTTTTCCTGATGAAGAAACGCAACGGGAAGTGGGAGTTCTACAAATGGATCGAGGGTTTCGACCAGGCGTCGAAGAACTTCGAAGAGGCAGAGGACGGAAGAATATGGTTCAGCCACTGGATTAAAGGACTTTACAAACTTGAATTGGACTTCGATGAAGGCCGTCTCAAGTCCTACGAGTATCTTTCAAAAGGCAATGACTTCCCTCAGGATTGGGGAAATACACCCGTCCCTTTTGACGGAAAAATTATCTTTTCCACATCGGAAGGGTTCTATTCATACAATGAAGCCCTTGGGAAAGCGGAGAAGATAGACAGCCTTAACAGGATGTTCGCTTCAGACCCGGGAGGAACCAGTATCTTCAGGTGCAAAAACGGCGATTTGTTCTTCTCTTCGTCTCAACTTCAGGCGGTCAGATGCGTCGGGGCGGGTCTGGACTCTTTGAGCCTCAATGGCCTGGCATCCAAAAGGATTCAGGGATTCGAGGATATCATGGAACTCGCAGACGGACAGCTGATGGTGAATACCGAGGATGGTTTCTCCATTATCAACAGGAACAAGTTGCGGAAGGGTGATTACCCGCTTCGTCTGCATATCAGGCAGGTGTGCGTCGCCAAATCAGACAGGGATTCGGTGATTCTCTATTCCAACAGACCTTGCGAGTATCCTGTGCTTACAATCCCATTCAAGGATAATTCCCTGAAGTTCAATGTTTCTGTGCCATCTTACGGTTACCAGAGCACAGAAAGGTTTTCGTTTCATCTTCAGGGTTATAACAAGGGTTGGTCGAAGCCTCAGCAGTCAGGCAACAAGGAATACACAAAACTTCCTCCGGGAGATTATGTCCTTCAGGTGAAGGCGGAGATTCCGGGCGGCAATGAAGTGTTGGGGGATGAGATTGAAATCAAGGTGCTCAAGCCTTTCTACAGGCAGTGGTGGGCTATCGTGCTGTATGTCTTGTCGGGGTCAGCTTTGCTTTGTGCTATCGGGGTTCTGTATAAAAGAAGAGTGGAGAGAAAAGCAATTGCGGAGCAGAAGGAGAGGGATAACCGGCACAAGGAGCAGATTATGCAGAAGGAAATCAAGATGAAAGCGGATGAGCTGGCGTCTTCGACCATGGACCTGGTTCGGAAGAACGAGATTCTCCAGCATATTGATGGAGAGCTTCAGAGGGTGGTGGATAATATTGTGGACGACAGGAACAAGAGCCTGAAGATTATAGCCAGAATCCGGAGCAATATCAAGGAGAATATCAGTCACGACAACCGCTGGAAGAAGTTCGAGGAGAATTTCGATCTGGTTTACGTCGATTTCCTCAAACGTCTTTCGGAGGACTACCCGCAGCTGACGGCTACGGAAAAGAAGCTTTGTGCCTATCTGAAGATGGGCCTGTCTTCAAAGGAGATTGCCCCGCTTTTGAACATCACGATCCGCAGCGTGGAGATGAACAGGTACCGTGTCCGCCAAAAGCTCGGCCTTCACCGCGAAGACAATCTCACCGACTTCCTTGACCGGTTCTAAACCGGCATTATACGCCCCTCTGTGGCACTTTCCGGTTATCCTTACGTGTAACGAGGGTGTTGCAATTATTTTTACTATCTTTCAGCAAAGAAGCGATTGGTATTATGAAAGCAGAAAGGATTGAGCAGTTTTTAGAGCAGATTTCTCCGGAGGCGTTCAG
>CAKMNE010000057.1 GCA_927798505.1 uncultured Bacteroidales bacterium | reverse complement strand
ACTGCGGGCTGCCACGCCCAGGCGCAGAATCTCACCAGCCATATCTTTCTGGTCGGTTGTGACTGGGCCAACAAACTCACCTACAAATGGTATGACCACAATCTGTTCTGCCGCGCGGATGCTATTCACTATCCGACCAAATTCATGCAGGATGAGTTTGAGGCTGCTGTAGGCAGAAAGACCAACGGCTATGTCATCTCCAATGGCGTGAACGATCAGTTCAAACCCAACCCGGGTCCAAAGCCTGAAGAGCTGAAAGACAGATACTGCATAGTTTACACAGGCCGTTTCTCCAAGGAAAAATCCCACATCACCCTCCTGAAGGCCGTCTCCCAATCCAAGTACAGGGACAAAATCCAGCTCATCTTCTGCGGCAACGGCCCCTACGGCTTCGAAATCCGCGACTGGGCAAAGAAGCATCTCCCCATCCAGCCGATAATGGGATTCTTCTCCCGCGAGGAAGTGCGCAGGATACTCAACTACTCCGACCTGTACTGCCACCCGGCTCAGGCCGAACTCGAAGGAATAGCCTGTCTTGAGGCAATAGCCTGCGGTCTTGTGCCGGTCATAGCCGACTCCCCGCACTGCGCCACCAAGAACTTCGCCCTCGACCCGCACTGCCTTTTCAAAGTCGGTGACAGTCAGGAACTTGCCCGGCGCATCGACTGGTTCATCGAGCACCCTGACGAGAAGGCGGCCCTTCGCCAGCGCTACATCCGGGAAAGCGTACTGTACGACCAGACGAAGTGCATGCGTGAGATGGAGAACATGTTCAAAAGCGTAATCGAGGCCCATGCCAAAGCATAGGTACTACTACTGGTTCGACGAACGCAGCGACGACTTTGCCAATACGGGCATCAACGGCAAACCGACGCCCGAAGGCTTCGAGTACCAGCCCAAAAACATCTTCTACCGCTTCTTCAAGCCCGTGGTTTACTACGCGCTGATGGCGGTGGTCTCCATAGTGGTATGGCCGCTTTCCACCGTGCGCAGGATCCACAACGCCAAGGTCCTGCACTCGCTCAAGGACAAGCGCAAGGGCTACTTCATATTCGGAAACCACACCAGCGGCTTCTCGGATGCCCTGCTCAACCCCGTGCTCGCCATGCCGCGCCAGGTCTACATCGTAGCCAGCCCGGATTCCATATCCATCCCCTTCCTGCGCACCCTGCTGCGCTTCCTCGGGGTGATGCCGGTGCCCAGCGCCCGCAGCTCCTTCATGGATTTCAAGGATGCAATCATACGGCACTACGAGAAGGGCTGCGCGATAGCCATCTTCCCGGAAGCGCATATCTGGCCGAAGTACAACAAGATACGCGATTTCTCCGACTCCTCTTTCAACATTCCCGCCCGGCTCGGCGCCCCTTGCTTCGTGCGCAGCGCGGTCTATCGCAAGCGTCGCAACGGACGCACTTATCAGGAGCTATGGTACGACGGCCCGTTCTACCCACGAACCGACCTGCCGCCTAAGCAGGCCCAGAAGGACCTGCGCGACCGCATCTATGCGCAGATGTGCCTGCGCTGCAAGGATTCAGAGCTCGACAGCCGCTTCCACTACATCAAGGTGGACAGCCCCGAGCAGGTTAGATCGGAATGTAGACAGGAAGGCGAAGTATCTCCGTTTTGAAACGGTTGATGCGGTTGAGCCTGTCGATTTTTTCCTTTTTCTCCGGAGCCGGCTCCACGCCTTCGCGAATGTACCTGTCCAGTTCAGCATAGGTAAAGCCCAGCTTCGCCTCGTCCGGTGAGCTGTTCGGCAGCCCGTCGTCCGGGGTCTTGTGCACCCACTTCGAAGGGAGGCCGAGGTAGTCTCCGATTGCGAGCACTTCGGTCACCGTCATCTTTCCGAGCACGGAGAAGCTGCCTGCGGCATCGCCGAAGATGGTGGCGTAGCCGATATAATCCTCCGACAGGTTGCAGGTGTTGACCGGCCGGCCGTTGAAGCACTGGGCCACGGCGAAGAGCACCTTCATCCTCTCCCTCGGCGGGATGTTCTGCACGCACTGGGCGGAAGGCTCGATTCCGGCTGCCTCAAGGGAGGCGCGAGTGGCGCGGCATGCCTCGGCAACAGAGATGTTAAAGAACTTGATACCCAGCCACTTGGCGATTTCGTCCGCTTCGTTGAGGCTTTGTCCCTCGTCGGGCATGGCAACGCCGATTACACGCTCCGCTCCGAGCGCTTCAGCAAGCAGGGCGGCCGTGACAGTGGAGTCCTTGCCGCCGGACAGACCGAGGACTGCGGTGCAGCCTTTTCCATTTTCTTCGAACCAATTGCGGATCCACTCGATACACTTTTCGGTGTTGACCGCAGCATCAAACTTGTACATGGGAGCAAAAATATATAAAATTCACTAATTTTGGCATCCTGGACAGCAATATGGAGAAAATCGCAATCATAGGGGCCGGTGCCGCCGGCTGCTTCTGCGCGGTGGAGATGAAACGCCGCCGCCCGGGGGCGCAGATCACCGTCTTTGAGAGCGCAACCAAGCCCCTCGCCAAGGTCGCCATCACGGGCGGCGGCCGCTGCAACCTGACCAACAGCTTCGAAAGCATAGGCCGCTTGCGGGAGGCCTACCCTCGTGGAGAGAGGCTGGTGCGCCATGCCTTCAGCCAGCTCTCGCCCGAGCAGACCTGCGCATGGTGGGAAAGGGAAGGGGTGCGGCTGGTTACCATGGAGGACGGCTGCGTGTTCCCCGCCAGCCAGGATGCGATGCAGATAGTCCGCACCCTCGAGAACCTGATGCGCCGGCTCGGGGTGGAGCTCAGGCTCGGCTGCCGCGTGGAAGCGGTGTCTCATGGGCAGCAAGGCTACGTGCTTAGCCTGAAGGACGGCCGGGTCGAGGCGGACAGGGTGGTTGTCACTACCGGCGGCGGAGCGCTGAAACTCCTTGAGCCTCTGGGACTTAAGCTGGAGCCTACGGTACCATCGCTCTTCACCTTGCGCATTGCTGACGAGGGCCTGCGCGCCCTGATGGGGACCGTGGTCCGGGATGCGACGCTGCGGCTTGCAGGTTTGAAATCCATGGTGAGCCGGGGTACCCTGCTTCTCACCGACTGGGGCGTGAGCGGCCCTGCCACACTCAAGCTTTCCTCCTACGCCGCGCGTGAGCTCGCGGAGAGCGGCTACAGCGGCACCCTGCTGGTCAGCTGGCTCTCCTGCAGCGAATCCGAGGCGAGGGAGTGGATTGCGGGGGCGATGGAGGGCGCGGCGCGAAAGCAGGTGAGCAGCGTGCGGCCTGAGGGTCTGAGCTCGCGACTGTGGCTGCACCTGATGCGCCGCGCCGGCCTCAGGGAGGACATACGCTGGGCGGAAATGGGCTCCAAGGGCATCTCGCGCCTCGCCTGCACCCTGACCGCCGACGCCTACAGCATCGCGGGGCGCTGCCATTTCAAGGAAGAATTCGTTACTGCCGGGGGAGTGAGCGCGGACGCCGTCCTGCCCAAGGCCTTCGAAGCCCGCGAGCACCCGCATCTGCATTTCGCCGGCGAAGTGCTGGACATAGACGCCATCACCGGCGGCTTCAACCTCCAGGCAGCATGGTCCACAGCCTACACCGTCGCCGCCCAGGCCGAATGATTTTGGAAAATATGCCATAATGCGTAACTTTGGGGCTATGGAAAAACTGCTTATTCCCTCAAGTGAAATCCATTCTTACCTTCTTGACATTCTGAAGGCAATAGATGCTTTCTGCGTCAAAAACGCAATACGCTACTCTATGGCCTACGGCACCCTTATCGGGGCTGCCCGGCACAAGGGCTTCATCCCTTGGGACGACGACATAGACCTGCTGATGCCGCGCCCCGACTTCGAGCGCTTCATCTCACTTTTCGGAAAGGAAGAGGACGCCCGCTACCGCTGCATCTACAGGGTTGACACAGAAAAGGAGTACTACAAGCACATCTTCGCGAAGGTCCACGACAGCTGGACCGAGCTCAAACAGGACAGATACCGCTTCGGCCTCTATGTGGACATTTTCCCGGTTGACGGCAAGCCGGACGATCCGCAGCTCCAACGCAAGATGGAGAAAACCCTCACGCACTATGCCCACAGGCTCAACATCTGCAGCACCCGCTTCAATCCCTTCAATTTCCACCAGCCTCTGCTTGCCAATATAGCGGCGCACCTGCTCGGGCCGGATTACTACCTGCGCAAATGCGATGAGCTCATGGGACGCTACCGCTATGAGGATTGCAACAAAGCCGGTGCAGTGTCGATGACCCGCAACGGGGTCAGGGAAGTCTTCGACAAATCCCTTTTCGAGAGCTACAAGACCATGGAGTTCGAAGGCTGCGCTTTCCAGGCCTTTGCCGACAGTGAGAAGTTCCTCGTCCAGCAGTACGGGGATTACATGCAGTTGCCGCCCCTCAAGGACAGACGTACCCACAACATCACGGCCTACAGGATAAAATGAAGATAGTCTATATCATTCACGGTCTGTACAACTCCGGGGGTATGGAAAAGATACTTTCGGAGAAAGCCAATGTCTTTGTTTCCGAGTTCGGTGACGAGGTGACAATCATCACTTCCGAGCAGAAGGGCCGCAAGCCTTTCTTTCCGCTCGATTCCCGTGTGAAGGTGGTGGACCTCGGGGTGAATTACCATCTTCCGCGTTTCCACAGGCTCCTGCGCAAGACTCTTCTCGAGTTGAGGCCTGACATCACCGTGTCCCTGTGCGGGGGAGAAATGCAGAAATTGCACGAAATCCATGACGGCAGCGCCAAGGTCGCGGAGCTGCATTTTTCCCATAAGAGGTATTTTTTCCGTCGGGGTAAGGGACCCCTGCACAATCTCGTGGCAAGGTCCAAGACCCGGGCTCTCGAGCATGCGGCGGCCAGGATGGATGCCTTTGTGGTGCTTACGGAGAGGGACCGCGAGACTTGGGTGTCGCTGGTTCCGAAGCTCTATCAGATTTACAATTTCGTGGAAATCCCTCAGGGCGAGCCGTCTTCTCTGAATTCCAGGCATTGCATCAGTGTGGGAAGGCTGATTCCGTCCAAGAACTTCGGCGAGATGATACAGGCCTGGCAGCTGGTTGCACGTGTCCATCCGGACTGGGTGCTGGACATCTACGGGCGGGGGAGCATGAAGAAAAAGCTTCTCAGGCAGATTGAACGGCTCGGGCTGGAAGGCAAGGTGCTGATCCATGATCCGGTGAGCGATGTCTGGTCCAGGCTGCGCGAGAGTTCCTGCTTCATTTTTACCAGTCTGAACGAAGGAATGGGAATAGCCCTTATTGAAGCCGCGGGAGCGGGTCTTCCTGCCGTCAGCTATGACATAGACTGTGGCCCTTCCGAGATAATTGAAGATGGGGTAAGCGGTTATCTTGTAAGGCCTCACGACATCCGGGACCTTGCCCGGAAAATCTGTGTTCTTATAGAAAATGAAGAGCTCAGAAGAAGCATGGGCGCCGCTGCACTCGATTCTTGCGGGCGTTTCAGCAAGGAGGCCGTCATTGAAAAATGGAGGGAACTCTTTAAAAAATTGCTATAATTTTGTTAAATTCGCGCTCTGTTATGATTAAGTCCTATGTATTCCCTGGCGATATAGACGAGCAGATAGCCTCGATCGGAGCCAAGCCGTTCATCTATATGCGCACCGACGAGTTTTCGGGAATCAATCTCGAATCCGAACGGATGCTGCTGGAACTCATCCATTGCAGCGCAGGGCGCACCATTATCTATACCGGTTCCGGCACGGGCGCGATGAGCGCAGTGGTGGAGAATTACGTCAGCACCCGCAGCAAGGCCTTCGTCGTGGACGGCGGCAGCTTCGGGCACAGGTGGTATGATCTCTGCCTCTACTACGGCCTTCCTGCCGTAGACTACAAAGTGGAGTTCGGCAAGGATCTGGACTATGATGCGCTGGAATCGGCCCTTGCCGGGTCCGGAGCCGACACCCTGCTCGTGCAGCATCATGAGACCTCCTCCGGAGTTCTTTTTGACATCAGGCGTATAGGTGAGATATGCCGAAGGCTTGGCGTTTCCCTGGTAGTGGATGTGATCAGTTCCTTCCTTGCCGAAGACTTCTCCATGGACGAGGTCGGCGCGGACATCTGCATCACCAGCACCCAGAAGGGGCTCAACATCCCTCCGGGACTGTCTGTCATCTTCCTCAGCTCCCGCCTGGAGGGCTATACCTTTGCCCATCGCGGTTACTATTGGGACTTTGAGGACAATCTGAAAAACCTAAGGCGCGGACAGACCCCGTTCAGTCCCGCCACAACCATATTCCTTCAACTCCACGCTAGGCTGCTTCAGCTTAAGGCCGAGGGAGGGGAGAGCGCCAACATTGAGCGCGTCCACCATCGTGCCGAAGTGTTCAGGACGGAGTGCCGCAAGTACGGATGGGAGATGCCCGCCGAGAGACCTTCGGCCGCCATCACAGCCATCCTGACCCGTGACACGGCCCAGCGCAGGATTTTCAAAGGACTGATTGACAAGTACGAAACCTACATTATGCCGGGTTCCATCCCCGGTCATTATCGAATTTCACACATGGGACTGCAGTCCGATGCTGACCTAGTCAGACTGGCGGCCCGTATTCATGAATTTGAGGTATGAAGAAAGTAATTACTTACGGGACTTTCGACCTTCTGCATCAGGGGCATATCAACCTGCTCAGAAGAGCAAAGGCTCTGGGAGATTACCTCATAGTAGGAGTAACGACCGAAGAATTTGACCTGGCCAGGGGAAAGACCAATACTCACGACAGTACCGAAACGAGAATCGAGGCTGTCAGGGCCACCGGCTACGCGGATGAGATTATTCTGGAGGACCATATAGGCCAGAAGATTGAGGACATTGTGCGTTTCGGCGTGGACGTGTTTGCCATAGGCTCCGACTGGGAGGGCCATTTCGACTATCTCAAGGAGTACTGCTCGGTTGTCTATCTGCCGCGTACCGAGGGCATTTCTTCGACCATGCTCAGGGACGGCAGCGTGATGCGCATAGGGTTGCTGGGAAGCGGTCGGGACATAGTGGAATTCGTTGCCGCGGCTTCATCCAATCCGCTTTTGCGTATAGAGGCGGCCTACATCAAGGATGCTTTGCGTTGCCGCGATTTCTGTTCAGAACACGGGATTCCTATTGCGGCCTCTTCGGTTGCGGATTTGTTCGCACTCTGCGACAAGGTGTTCATTTCGGATTCCTGCGAGTCCCGCGAGGACTATGTCAGGGAAGCGAAACGTCTCGGCAAATCCCTGTGCTCCAAGCAGTTGCTGGTTTAGGGGGAGTTGCTGGTTTCACTACTTTTTATTGCTAGATGATGAAGGAATTGAGTTTGAAGGAGATACAGGCGCTCAGCCTCGAGATTCTCATAGATGTTGCGCAGTTTTGCGAGGCTAACGGCATACACTATTCCCTTGCCTACGGGACCTGCCTTGGTGCGGTGCGCCACAAGGGTTTCATCCCTTGGGATGATGACATAGACGTGCAGATGCTGCGCGAGGATTACGAGCGATTTGCGGCCACCTACCGCTCCGAGCGTTTCAAGTTCTACGATTGCGGGAATTTTGAGGACTGCTGGATCCCGTTCGGAAGGGTGTGCGATTGCCAGCGTACCATATGCAAAACCAACATCCCCTGGCACGGCGGCTCCGTTCAGACCGGCCTGTGGATAGACATCTTCCCGGTGGACAAGGTGACTGATGATCATAGGGCCTATGATTCCCTGTTCAATTCTCTGGTGGTGTCCTACGCCACGCTTAACCGTGTGCGCAAAGCCTATGCAAATCCGGATGATTGCGCCACCCGCAAAGGTCGGGTAAAGGTCTGGAAGCTCAATCACCTGCACCGCAAACCCGCATTCGGTCCCGCCGTGATTGCCCGCGGCCGCTGCGAAATGATGCGCATTTCCAATCTCCAGGAAAGTCACCACTACTCAGTGCTTTGCTGCACTCCCCAGTACGAAGATTGGAAACACGAAAGCCTTTTCGGAATCACGACCCTCGAATTTGAAGGCCGCCAATTCGAATGCTGGTCCGGCTACGACGAAATGCTTCGCCAAAACTACGGCGACTACATGCAACTCCCACCCCTCTCCCACCGCATCCCCCCACAGCACTCCTACATCCGCTTCTACTGGAAAGGCTAACCGCGCATAGCCTCGCATAGCCTCGCCGGACATCCAGCGCTGCTGCCTGCCTTCCCACCGGCCCTTCCCACCGGCCCCTCCGCCCCAGCCTTCCCACTCGCCGTCCGTCCCGCCGGCCGGGGCTGTCAGCCTTCCCTGTTTTCCCACCGGCCTCCCGTACCTCCCCCATTTCCCCGCTTCTGGTAGCCTTTGGGGCCTCTCCAGGCTGTTCCTCCCCGGTCCCTTCTGCCCTCCCGACCTTCCCAAACTACCCTCCAGTGCCTCTGCGGCACTTCCGGCCCGTATTCCGCCGCTTTCGCTCCCCTATTTGCCGCCTCCGGTTTTCCCGATGTGTCACATCAGGATGAAAAAAGCCATTCTAGGCGGTTTTAGCTCCTGATCTATCACATCAGGAAATCACTGATATCCCTATTACACTTTAATGTGAAAGTGAAAGTGGCGCATTCCTACTATTTCCAGTCTTGTTCATCAGTATAACGCCACAAAATATAAAACCGAAAGAAAA